>NZ_JAWOWP010000029.1:0-30554 GCF_033340555.1 Vibrio sp. 1069 | reverse complement strand
GTCTACGTTTCGCGATCCGTGAAGGTGGCCGTACAGTAGGTGCTGGTGTTGTTGCTAAGATCTTCGACTAATTCATAGCGAATTAGCGATGCTTTCGGAAAATCTTGAATTAGATTTGACGAACCAGTAGCAAAAAGGGCATCATTTGATGCCCTTTTTCTGCACTCAACATTATTTTTGCTGTTTTCTTGTTCAGAAGTGGGTTGGGCGCAGAGCAAGATTAAGCAAAGAGGCTTAATCTTAAGAAGAGTACGCTGATTTTTTCAGCGATATGGAGTTTGCCCTGCAACAGCGGGGTTGTTGTCGTCTATATTAAGACTTGTAACAGGTTGGTTTTATGAAAGCAAATAATGCTGAAACTCCTGATAGCTCAAACGCAGCAGATACGTTTAAGTGGGTAGCCGCTTTCGTATTGGCAGCTGCCGCTGTTGTGGGTAATTACCTGTATGGTGAAATGTCTGTAGTGGTTCGTGCTGCAGGCGTTGTTGTTCTTATTGCAGCTGCCTTAGGCGTTGCAGCAACAACGACTAAAGGTAAAGCAGCGATCAGTTTTGCAAAAGAATCTCGTATGGAAGTACGTAAAGTTGTTTGGCCTACTCGCCAAGAAACCATGCAAACAACACTGATCGTTTTAGCTGTAAGTATTGTAATGGCTCTAGTGCTATGGGGTATTGACGGAATTATGGTTCGTCTAGTAGCTCTAGCAACTGGGGTATAGAGGGTTTTTATTCATGAGTGAAGCTCCAAAAAAACGCTGGTATGTGGTTCAAGCCTTCTCTGGATTTGAAGGTCGTGTAGCTCAATCTCTGCGCGAGCATATCAAAATGCACGGCATGGAAGAGCTATTCGGTGAAGTACTGGTTCCTACTGAAGAAGTAGTGGAAATGCGCGCGGGTCAGCGTCGCAAATCTGAGCGTAAGTTCTTCCCAGGTTACGTCCTTGTTCAGATGATTATGAACGATGAATCATGGCACCTAGTACGCAGTGTGCCGCGTGTCATGGGCTTCATTGGTGGTACCTCAGACCGTCCGGCACCTATCACGGATAAAGAGGCTGACGCGATTCTTAATCGTCTTGAGAAAGCGAGTGAAGCGCCTCGTCCGCGTACAATGTACGAAGCGGGTGAAGTGGTACGTGTTAACGAAGGTCCATTTGCTGACTTCAACGGTACGGTTGAAGAAGTGGATTACGAGAAGAGCCGCCTGAAAGTGTCTGTATCGATCTTTGGTCGTGCGACACCAGTTGAGCTTGAATTTGGTCAGGTTGAAAAGCTGGACTAAGACTCTTCGTTAAAGAGTATAAAAAATCACCTTTTTAGGGTTGTATAAGGCGCGGATTATGACTATAATTTCGCGCCTTTTTACTTCAAGTGAAGTAAAAAGTTTCTTACACAAACGGGGAGCTGATCCGCGATTAGCGTTTGTACCCAAACTTAGGAATTATCATGGCTAAGAAAGTTGAAGCTTACATCAAGCTACAAGTTGCTGCTGGTATGGCTAACCCTAGTCCACCAGTAGGTCCTGCACTAGGTCAACACGGTGTGAACATCATGGAATTCTGTAAAGCGTTCAACGCAAAAACAGAATCTATTGAGAAAGGTCTACCAACTCCAGTAGTTATCACAGTATACAGCGACCGTTCTTTCACGTTCGTAACTAAGACCCCACCTGCTGCTGTTCTTCTTAAGAAAGCTGCTGGCGTTAAGTCTGGTTCAGGTCGTCCAAACACTGAAAAAGTTGGTACTGTAACTGACGCTCAAATCCAAGAAATCGCAGAAACTAAAGCTGCTGATATGACTGGTGCTGACATCGAAGCGATGAAGCGTTCTATCGCTGGTACTGCTCGTTCAATGGGCCTAGTGGTAGAGGGTTAATAAGATGGCAAAACTAACTAAGCGCATGCGCGTAATCCGCGAAAAAGTTGACGTAACTAAAGAATACGAAATCAACGAAGCTGTTGCTCTTCTTCAAGAACTAGCGACTGCTAAATTCGTTGAGTCTGTAGACGTTGCTGTTAACCTAGGCATTGATGCTCGTAAATCTGACCAGAACGTACGTGGTGCAACTGTACTACCTCACGGTACTGGCCGCGAAATCCGCGTTGCAGTGTTCACTCAAGGTGCTAACGCTGAAGCAGCTAAAGAAGCTGGCGCAGACATCGTAGGTATGGAAGATCTTGCTGAGCAAGTTAAGAAAGGCGAAATGAACTTTGACGTAGTTGTTGCTTCTCCAGATGCAATGCGCGTTGTAGGTCAACTAGGTACTATCCTAGGTCCTCGCGGTCTTATGCCAAACCCTAAAGTTGGTACTGTAACTCCTAACGTTGCTGAAGCAGTTAAAAACGCTAAAGCTGGTCAGGTTCGTTACCGTAACGACAAAAACGGCATCATCCACACTACTATCGGTAAAGCAAACTTCTCTGCTGAGCAGATCAAAGAGAACCTAGAAGCACTTCTAGTTGCTCTGAAGAAAGCTAAGCCATCTTCAGCGAAAGGTACTTTCCTGAAGAAAGTAAGCATCTCTACTACTATGGGTGCTGGTGTTGCTGTTGATCAGGCTAGCCTGAACACTCAAGCATAATTTATTTGCTTAGGCGCAAAATTAGTGTATAATTTTGCGCCTAATATTTGTGGTTGGGGCTGAACTTTGGTTCTTTGAACTGTCTCCTAGTTCGAAATGAATTAAGACCCAGTCTCCGTCCAAGACCGTAGGTGTTTGTGTAAAAGCAAACTTAATTATCCTACGTAGATGGTGCCCGAACTGACAGAAAGCTCTATGTAATATAGTTAACTTTCTTCTGGGGAAGCACCTCAATAGCTCTCACTGTCGTGATGATAGTGAGTGGTGTAACGACAACCAGGAGTAAATCCAAGATGGCTTTAAACCTTCAAGACAAAAAAGCAATTGTTGCTGAAGTCAACGAAGCTGCCAGTGGTGCACTTTCTGCAGTTGTAGCTGATTCTCGTGGCGTTCAAGTTGGCGCGATGACTTCTCTACGTAAACAAGCTCGTGAAGCTGGCGTTTACATGAGAGTTGTTCGTAACACTCTTGCTCGTCGTGCGGTTGAAGGTACTGAGTACGAGTGTCTAACTGACACTTTCACTGGTCCTACTCTAATCGCATTCTCTAATGAGCACCCAGGTGCTGCAGCGCGTCTTTTCAAAGACTTCGCTAAAGAGAACAAAGATTTCGAGATCAAAGCTGCTGCATTTGAAGGCGCTTTAACTGACGCTGAAGTACTAGCAACACTACCAACTTACGACGAAGCAATCGCACGCCTAATGATGTGCATGAAAGAAGCTTCGGCTGGCAAGCTGGCGCGTACTATCGCAGCTATCCGCGATCAAAAACAAGAAGCAGCGGCATAAGCCTTGCTTTTTACTGGTTGCTTAATAAACTTATTGTTGACTTAAAAGAGAATTGTTATGTCTATTACTAACGAGCAAATCCTAGACGCAGTTGCAGAAATGTCTGTAATGCAAGTTGTTGAACTAATCGAAGCAATGGAAGAGAAATTCGGTGTTTCTGCTGCTGCTGCTGTTGTAGCTGGCGGCGCTGCTGCAGGCGAAGCTGCTGCTGAGCAAACTGAATTCGACGTAATCCTAGAAGCTGCTGGCGGTAACAAAGTTGCTGTAATCAAAGCAGTACGTGGCGCAACTGGCCTAGGTCTTAAAGAAGCTAAAGCTCTAGTAGACGGCGCTCCAGCACCTCTTAAAGAAGGTGTTGAGAAAGCAGAAGCTGAAGCTCTTAAAGCTCAGCTAGAAGAAGCTGGTGCAACTGTTGCTGTTAAGTAATTATTGCATAGTTTCTTAGCCTAACGGCTAATTGGCTGGTGGTTTTTTAACCACCGGCCTTTTTGCGCTGTAGGGTATAGGCGAATTTTCCCGCTGTTTAAGCGCCTGATATCCATGCAAAAAACATTTCATTCTTACGAAATGAAATGTCACTACAGTAAACAGCTATATTAGTCACTGTCCCTTACCCCCCTTAAGTAACTAGGAGCGGGCGGACAGTTTGGGTCACTTATCAGCGAGCTGAGGAACCCCATGGTTTACTCTTATACCGAGAAAAAGCGCATCCGTAAGGACTTTGGTACTCGTCCACAAGTTTTGGACATTCCATACCTGCTATCGATCCAGCTCGATTCGTTCGACAAATTTATCGAACAGGATCCTGAAGGTCAATACGGTCTTGAAGCCGCTTTCCGTTCTGTATTCCCGATTCAGAGCTACAACGGCAATTCTGAGCTGCAATACGTTAGCTACCGTCTTGGTGAGCCAGTTTTTGACGTTAAAGAATGTCAAATCCGCGGTGTAACTTACTCAAAGCCACTACGTGTAAAACTACGCCTAGTTATCTTTGATAAAGACGCGCCAGCAGGTACTGTAAAAGACATTAAAGAACAAGAAGTCTACATGGGTGAAATTCCACTCATGACAGACAATGGTACCTTCGTAATCAACGGTACCGAGAGGGTTATCGTATCCCAGCTGCACCGAAGCCCAGGCGTGTTCTTCGACAGCGATAAGGGTAAGACCCACTCTTCAGGTAAAGTTTTATACAACGCACGTGTTATTCCTTACCGTGGTTCATGGCTTGATTTCGAGTTTGATCCTAAGGATAACTTGTACGTTCGTATCGACCGCCGTCGTAAGCTACCAGCATCGATCATCCTTCGAGCACTAGGTAAGTCGACAGAAGAAATCCTAGATATCTTCTTCGAGAAAGTGAACTTCGAAGTGAAAGACCAAACTCTATTGATGGAGTTGGTTCCTGATCGTCTACGTGGTGAAACTGCGTCATTCGACATCGAAGCAAATGGTAAAGTTTACGTTGAGCAGGGTCGTCGCGTAACAGCTCGTCATATCCGCCAACTAGAAAAAGATGGCGTTGATCACATCGAAGTACCAGTTGAGTACATCGTTGGTAAAGTTGCATCTAAAGATTACATCAATGAAGCAACTGGCGAGATCATTGTTAACGCTAACCAGGAAATCAGCCTGGAAGCATTAGCGAACCTATCTCAGGCAGGCCACAAAGCGCTAGAAGTTCTATTTACGAACGATCTAGACCACGGTCCATTCATGTCAGAAACATTACGTATCGACAGCACGGTTGATCGTATTTCTGCATTGGTAGAAATCTACCGCATGATGCGCCCTGGTGAGCCGCCAACAAAAGAAGCTGCAGAAGCTCTATTCGAAAGCCTATTCTTCTCTGAAGAGCGTTACGATCTATCGACTGTTGGTCGTATGAAGTTCAACAGCTCTATCGGCCGTGAAGATGCTCAAGAGCAAGGCACACTTGATGAAACTGATATCATCGAAGTGATGAAGAAGCTGATCGCGATCCGTAACGGTAAGGGCGAAGTGGACGATATCGACCACCTAGGCAACCGTCGTATCCGTTCTGTAGGCGAAATGGCTGAGAACCAGTTCCGTGTAGGTCTAGTACGTGTTGAGCGTGCAGTTAAAGAGCGTCTAAGCCTAGGCGATCTTGACGCAATCATGCCTCAAGACTTGATCAACGCGAAGCCAATTTCTGCGGCAGTTAAAGAATTCTTTGGCTCTTCACAGCTTTCACAGTTCATGGACCAAAACAACCCGCTATCAGAAGTAACGCACAAGCGTCGTATTTCTGCGTTGGGTCCTGGCGGTCTAACTCGTGAACGTGCTGGCTTCGAAGTACGTGACGTACACGTAACTCACTACGGTCGTCTATGTCCTATCGAAACGCCTGAAGGTCCAAACATCGGTCTGATCAACTCTCTATCTGCGTTTGCGCGTTGTAACGAGTACGGTTTCCTAGAGACACCATACCGTCGCGTTGTAGATGGCGTAGTAACAGACGAAGTAGATTACCTATCTGCAATCGAAGAAGGCCAATTCGTTATCGCACAGGCGAACGCTAAGCTAAACGAAGATGGTACTTTTGCAGATGAGCTGATCACAGCTCGTCAGAAAGGTGAATCTGGTCTACACCCTCGTGAGCACGCTCAGTACATGGACGTTGCGACAAACCAGGTTGTATCTATCGCTGCATCGCTTATCCCGTTCCTAGAACACGATGATGCGAACCGTGCATTGATGGGTGCGAACATGCAACGTCAGGCAGTTCCAACACTGAAAGCTGACAAACCGCTTGTTGGTACTGGTATTGAACGTAACGTAGCAGTTGACTCAGGTGTAACTGCAGTTGCTAAACGTGGTGGTGTAATCCAGTCAGTAGATGCTTCTCGTATCGTTGTTAAAGTTAACGAAGAAGAGCTAGTACCAGGTGAAGCTGGTATCGACATCTACAACCTGACTAAATACACACGTTCTAACCAGAACACATGTATTAACCAGCGCCCATGTGTGATGCCAGGTGAGCCTGTATCACGCGGTGACGTTCTTGCTGATGGTCCTTCAACAGACCTTGGTGAACTAGCGCTTGGTCAAAACATGCGTATCGCGTTCATGCCTTGGAACGGTTACAACTTCGAAGACTCGATCTTAGTATCTGAGCGCGTAGTTCAAGAAGACCGTTTCACGACTATCCACATCCAAGAACTGACTTGTGTGGCGCGTGATACTAAGCTTGGTTCTGAAGAGATCACAGCGGATATTCCAAACGTAGGTGAGTCTGCTCTGTCTAAACTAGACGAGTCAGGTATCGTTTACATCGGTGCTGAAGTTAAGGGTGGCGACATCCTAGTTGGTAAAGTTACACCTAAAGGTGAAACTCAGCTAACGCCTGAAGAGAAGCTACTACGTGCAATCTTCGGTGAAAAAGCATCTGACGTTAAAGATACTTCACTACGTGTACCTAACTCTGTATCAGGTACGATCATCGACGTTCAAGTCTTTACTCGCGATGGCGTAGAGAAAGACAAGCGTGCGCTTGAAATCGAACAGATGCAGCTTAAAGAAGCGAAGAAAGACCTAACTGAAGAATTCCAGATTCTTGAGGGCGGCCTTCTAAACCGTGTTAAAGCTGTATTGATTGAAGGCGGTTACTCTGAAGCGAAACTAGACACAACTGATCGTAAGAAGTGGCTAGAACTAACGCTAGAAGATGACGCACTACAAACTCAGCTTGAGCAACTTGCTGAGCAGTGGGATGAGCTAAAAGCTGACTTCGATAAGAAGTTCGAAACTAAGCGTCGTAAGATCACTCAAGGTGATGATTTAGCACCTGGCGTCCTGAAGATCGTTAAGGTTTACCTAGCGGTTAAACGTCGCATTCAGCCTGGTGATAAGATGGCGGGTCGTCACGGTAACAAGGGTGTAATCTCTAAGATCAACCCTGTTGAAGACATGCCATACGATGAGAAAGGTCAGCCTGTAGACATCGTACTTAACCCACTGGGTGTACCTTCGCGTATGAACATCGGTCAGATCCTAGAAGTACACTTAGGTCTGGCAGCGAAAGGTATCGGTGACAAGATCAACCAGATGGTTAAAGAGCAGCAAGAACTAGCGAAATTCCGCGAGTTCCTACAAAAAGTTTACGATCTAGGCGACACTCGCCAGAAAGTAGACATTGCTTCTCTATCTGATGATGAAGTACGTACTCTGATCAAGAACTTGCGTGGCGGTCTACCAATCGCGACTCCTGTATTTGATGGCGCTCCAGAAGAGTCAATCAAAGCACTTCTTGAGCTAGCAGATCTACCAACATCAGGTCAGTTAACACTGTTTGATGGTCGCACAGGTGATGCGTTTGAGCGTCCTGTAACTGTTGGTTACATGTACATGCTGAAACTGAACCACCTTGTTGATGACAAGATGCACGCTCGTTCAACTGGTTCGTACAGCCTAGTAACTCAGCAACCACTAGGTGGTAAAGCTCAGTTCGGTGGTCAGCGTTTCGGTGAGATGGAAGTATGGGCACTAGAAGCATACGGTGCTGCTTACACGCTACAAGAAATGCTAACGGTTAAGTCGGATGACGTTAACGGCCGTACTAAGATGTACAAGAACATCGTAGACGGTAACCACAGCATGGAACCTGGCATGCCAGAATCGTTCAACGTACTGTTGAAAGAGATCCGCTCGCTAGGTATCAACATCGAGCTAGAAGACGAAGAGTAATCCTTTTCTCTCTTGATGAAAGTCGAGAGAATCAAAGCGATTATTTGGAAGAAGGTGCTCACTTTAGCGAGTGAGCTCCTTTTAACTCCTTACAGGAGCTGATTGTGAAAGACTTATTAAACTTTCTAAAAGCACAGCATAAGACCGAAGAATTTGATGCAATCAAAATCGGTCTATCTTCACCAGACATGATCCGTTCATGGTCTTTCGGTGAAGTTAAAAAACCTGAAACGATCAACTATCGTACGTTCAAACCTGAACGCGATGGTCTGTTCTGTGCGCGTATCTTTGGTCCAGTTAAAGACTACGAATGTCTTTGTGGTAAGTACAAGCGCCTGAAGCACCGTGGTGTTATCTGTGAGAAGTGTGGTGTAGAAGTTACACAAACTAAAGTTCGTCGTGACCGTATGGGCCACATTGAACTGGCTTCACCAGTAGCTCACATCTGGTTCCTAAAATCGCTACCGTCTCGTATCGGTCTACTAATGGATATCCCTCTACGTGATATCGAACGCGTTCTGTACTTCGAAATGTACGTAGTAACAGAGCCTGGTATGACTGATCTAGAAAAAGGTCAGATGCTTACTGAAGAAGAGTATCTAGATCGTCTAGAAGAGTGGGGCGACGAGTTCACTGCTAAGATGGGTGCGGAAGCTATCAAGGACCTACTAGGTTCTATGGATATGCACGCTGAAGCAGAACAAATGCGTGAAGAGTTAGAGACAACAAACTCTGAAACTAAGCGTAAGAAAGTAACTAAGCGTCTTAAGCTGGTAGAAGCGTTCATCGCATCGGGTAACAACCCTGAGTGGATGATCCTAACTGTACTTCCAGTACTTCCGCCAGATCTACGTCCTCTAGTACCTCTAGATGGCGGTCGCTTTGCGACTTCTGATCTTAACGATCTATACCGTCGTGTGATCAACCGTAACAACCGTTTGAAGCGTCTTCTAGAGCTAGCTGCTCCGGACATCATCGTACGTAACGAAAAACGTATGCTGCAAGAGTCTGTTGATGCGCTACTAGATAACGGTCGTCGTGGTCGTGCGATCACAGGTTCTAACAAGCGTCCTCTGAAATCTCTTGCTGATATGATCAAGGGTAAACAAGGTCGTTTCCGTCAGAACCTTCTAGGTAAACGTGTAGACTACTCTGGCCGTTCTGTAATCACAGTAGGTCCATACCTTCGTCTACACCAGTGTGGTCTTCCTAAGAAGATGGCACTTGAGCTATTCAAACCATTCATCTACAGCAAGCTAGAGACTCGTGGTCTTGCGACTACAATCAAAGCTGCTAAGAAAATGGTAGAGCGTGAAGAAGCGGTCGTTTGGGATATCCTAGACGAAGTAATCCGTGAACACCCAGTACTATTGAACCGTGCACCGACACTTCACCGTCTAGGTATCCAGGCGTTCGAACCAGTACTGATCGAAGGTAAAGCGATTCAGCTACACCCACTTGTTTGTGCGGCGTACAACGCGGACTTCGATGGTGACCAAATGGCGGTTCACGTACCTCTAACTCTAGAGGCACAACTTGAAGCTCGTACTCTGATGATGTCGACAAACAACATTCTGTCGCCAGCGTCAGGTGATCCGATCATCGTACCTTCTCAGGACGTTGTATTGGGTCTGTACTACATGACTCGTGAAAAGATCAACGTGAAAGGTGAAGGCATGTACCTTTCTGGCCCAGAAGAGGCTGAGAAAGCATACCGCACTAAACAAGCTGAGCTTCACGCACGCGTTAAAGTACGTATTACAGAAACTATTGTAGACGAAGACGGCAACAGCACTACAGAAACCAAGATGGTAGACACCACTGTTGGTCGTGCAATGCTATGGCAAATAGTGCCAGCTGGTCTACCGTATAGCATCGTTAACCAAAAGCTAGGTAAGAAGCAAATCTCTAACCTACTTAACGAGGCGTACCGTAAACTAGGTCTGAAAGACACAGTAATCTTCGCTGACCAAATCATGTACACAGGTTTCGCATACGCGGCACTTTCTGGTGTATCTGTTGGTATCGACGATATGGTTGTACCAGCAGCTAAGTACACTGAAATCGCAGAAGCGGAAGAAGAAGTACGTGAAATCCAGGAACAGTACCAATCAGGTCTTGTTACTGCAGGCGAACGCTACAACAAAGTTATCGATATCTGGGCATCGACCAACGACCGTGTTGCGAAAGCAATGATGGAAAACCTTTCATCTGAAACGGTAGTTAACCGTGACGGTGAAGAGGAACAGCAAGAGTCATTCAACAGCATCTACATGATGGCGGACTCGGGCGCTCGTGGTTCTGCAGCACAGATTCGTCAGCTTGCGGGTATGCGTGGTCTGATGGCGCGTCCAGATGGTTCAATCATCGAAACGCCGATCACAGCGAACTTTAAAGAAGGTCTAAACGTACTTCAGTACTTTATCTCAACGCACGGTGCTCGTAAGGGTCTTGCGGATACGGCACTGAAAACAGCGAACTCGGGTTACCTAACTCGTCGTCTAGTAGACGTTGCTCAAGACGTTGTTGTAACTGAACATGACTGTGGCACTCACGAAGGTGTCGACATGATGCCTCACATCGAGGGTGGTGATGTTAAAGTTGCACTTTCTGAGCTTGCTCTTGGTCGTGTTGTTGCTGAAGACGTACTAAAACCTGGCACTGAAGACGTTCTTATTCCACGTAACACCCTGATCGATGAGAAGTGGTGTCAAATCATGGAAGAGAACTCAGTAGACAGCATGAAAGTGCGCTCTGTAGTAACGTGTGATTCTGACTTCGGTTGTTGTGCACAATGTTACGGTCGTGACCTAGCACGTGGTCACCTAGTGAACCAAGGTGAAGCAGTGGGTGTTATTGCTGCTCAGTCTATCGGTGAGCCAGGTACACAGCTAACGATGCGTACGTTCCACATCGGTGGTGCGGCATCGACAGCAGCGGCAGAGAACAGTGTTCAAGTTAAGAACAACGGTTCTATCAAGCTACACAACGCTAAATCTGTATTGGCTGATGACGGTAAGATCGTTATCACTTCTCGTGCGACAGAGTTAACTATCGTTGATGAGTTTGGTCGTACTAAAGAGAAGCACAAACTGCCTTACGGTACGCTACTAAGCAAAGGCGATGGTGATACAGTTCAAGCTGGCGAAACAGTTGCAAACTGGGAAGCGCACACACTACCTATCATTACTGAGGTAGCAGGTCGCATCCAGTTCGTAGATATGATCGACGGCGTAACAGTATCTCGTCAAACTGATGACCTAACTGGTCTATCTTCAAGCGAAGTAACTGACCCAGCAGCTCGCCCTTCAGCAGGTAAAGATATGCGTCCAGCTATCAAACTTGTTGACGAGCAAGGTAACGATGTAATGATCCCTGGTACTGATATGCCAGCTCACTACTTCCTACCTGGTAAAGCGATTGTGAACATCGAAGATGGCGCAGCAGTAGGTGTTGGTGCAACACTAGCACGTATTCCTCAGAAGTCTGGCGGTAACAAAGATATCACCGGTGGTCTTCCACGAGTTGCTGACCTATTTGAAGCACGTAAGCCGAAAGAGCCTGCAATCCTTGCTGAGCACACAGGTACTGTGAGCTTTGGTAAAGAGACGAAAGGTAAACGTCGCCTAGTGATCACACGTGAAAGCGGTGAAGCTTACGAAGAGATGATTCCTAAGCATCGTCAGTTGAACGTATTCGAAGGTGAAAAAGTTGAACGTGGTGACGTGATCGCAGATGGTCCAGAGTCTCCACATGACATCCTACGTCTACGTGGCGTACACGCGGTAACGCAGTACATTGCTAACGAAGTACAGGAAGTTTACCGTCTACAAGGCGTTAAGATTAACGATAAGCACATTGAAACTATCGTTCGTCAGATGCTACGTAAGTGTACTATTACTCACTCTGGTGACTCTGAGTTCCTACCTGGTGAACAGATTGAGTACTCACAAGTTAAGATTGCTAACCGTAACCTAGAAGCTGAAGGCAAAGAGCCTGCACGTTTCGAACGTGAACTACTAGGTATTACTAAAGCATCTCTAGCGACTGAGTCGTTCATCTCTGCGGCATCGTTCCAGGAGACAACTCGCGTACTAACAGAAGCTGCGGTTTCTGGTAAGCGTGATGACCTACGTGGTCTGAAAGAGAACGTAATTGTTGGTCGTCTGATCCCAGCTGGTACTGGTTTCGCATACCACCAAGAGCGTCAAGCTAAACGTTCTGAAGCGCAAGATGGTCCTTCTGCTGAGCAAGCAACGGATAACCTAGCGGCACTTCTAAACGCTGGTTTCTCTTCTGAAGAGTAAGTCATATAACGAGTAATCGTTAAAAGCTTAAGAAAAAGGCACCTTCGGGTGCCTTTTTAGTTTTTTATACTGCTTTGTTCTTCCGGTGGGATTTTCGATAAAGCTAGAAACAAAAAAGACCGACGATGATCGTCAGTCTTTTCTCTCACTCTATTTCTAAATGTTTGCAAATACTAAGCCCCAGGTGGCATAGACAGGCTTTCTGCGATTTGCTGTATCAGATAGTCCTCGACTTCAAAGCGAGTCTCAAGAATTTCCCCAATGAGACACATATCAGAATCGAAATCATTTAATTCATCATCTTCAGTCACTTCTGAGTACTTATCGTTAAAGTTCAATAATGGTTCAGTCGTTAGAACAATTTGACCATAGGTTTGATTGATCTCATTAGTCACGACAAAGCCGGTTGCTTTCCAACGGTCCATAACCATGTCATAAATTTTAAAGTGGCCTTCGGAGATGTAATCAACGAGGTGCTGACAGAAATCCTGCAGTTCGGAAGGAGATGGGAGTTCAATAACATTGGTTTTCGAACAAGGTTGCAGCGCTGCAAGCTTACAATATTCAACAATCAGGGATTGTCGTGTCTCTAACCAGTGATCAATGACATCACTTGAGCCACCCCACTGGTCTTGTGTTTGTTTGAATTTTCTTAGCATGACCATGCCCTCATGATCTGATCGCCCATCGGCGAACGTATCCTTTGCAAAGCAAAGTTAGTAAAGTTATTACAAACTCTTGTCCTTACTAGAATTTAGAGTGCACATTTACTTAACGATAAACTCTAGTATGAAATTAGATTGCCAGTAAAATGAACGAACTTCAAGCAAAGGGATGGTGTAATGTTAAGAAAAGGTGATGTTAACCGCGCGATAAATGCATACTGGTGTGTTGTTGCAGGAAGTGAAATTTGGCTGGTGGATGGTGCTGTGCCCTTCGGGTCAGCAGAGCAGTTATCACTGCCAGTAACGAGTGCAAGACCCATTGGTGAGTATTCTGGTTCGCCCGTCATGTGGCTTAACTTGGCCGATTTAGAGCATGATCTACCTTTAGTATCCCTGCGTGACTGCCTGCATTTTCCTGAGCCATTATTTATGTTGTTAAGTAAAGCTGTGCAATATGGGCACATGACGCAAAGTTTGCGCTTTTGTCCACAGTGCGGGGGAAGAAACTTTCTTAATAATAACCAGTTAGCCATGCAGTGTGGTGAATGTCGCACCCTTCATTATCCTAGAATATTTCCGTGTATTATCGTTGCTGTACGTAAAGAAAATCAGATCTTATTAGCCCAACATCCAAGGCATCGAAATGGTATGTATACGGTTATTGCGGGTTTTCTAGAAGTCGGTGAGACATTAGAAGAGTGCGTGGCTCGAGAAATTCATGAAGAAACGGGAATTCTCGTTAAAAATATTCGTTACTTTGGCAGCCAGCCTTGGGCTTTCCCATCCAGTATGATGATGGGGTTTTTAGCTGACTATGAATCCGGAGAGTTAAGCCCAGACTACACTGAGCTGTCTGATGCACAATGGTTTGGTATCGACGAGATGCCGCCTGTTGCGCCTAAAGGAACGATTGCAAGAGCACTTATCGAACAAACGCTGAAAGATATAGACTCTAATTGTCTGATAAATAGATAAAAAAAACCCTCCGAGAGGGAGGGGGTAAGTAAGATGTCGTTATGAGATGCTGAGTACTAAGTACTCAGTTTATAATTGTAGTTTTCGCTAGCGAACAAATTTTTAACACTGATACCGATTGGGTGCAAATTAAGCATTGATTTAAAAGTTAATAACTTGATCCAGGTTGCAAAGCACACAGCTATTGGACTTAAATCAGTGATAGAATACCCCCTTTCACAGAAAGCCTAACAGTTGGAATTACGGAATGACTGAATTAAAAAATGATCGTTATCTGCGTGCGCTTTTAAAAGAGCCGGTAGATTACACGCCAGTATGGATGATGCGCCAGGCAGGTCGTTACCTACCAGAATACAAAGCGACTCGTGCAGAAGCGGGTGATTTCATGTCTTTGTGTCGAAATGCAGAGTTAGCATCCGAAGTGACACTTCAACCATTACGCCGTTTTCCTCTTGATGCCGCGATCTTATTCTCGGACATCTTAACGATTCCAGATGCAATGGGGCTTGGTTTGCGTTTTGCTGCGGGTGAAGGACCTGTTTTTGATAACCCAATTACATGCAAAGCCGACGTGGAAAAAATTGGTTTGCCAGATCCTGAAGGTGAACTGCAATACGTAATGAACGCAGTACGCCAGATCCGTAAAGACCTGAAGGGTGAAGTGCCGCTGATTGGTTTTTCTGGTAGCCCTTGGACTCTTGCGACGTACATGATCGAAGGTGGTAGCTCTAAAGCGTTTACCAAGATCAAGAAGATGATGTACGCGGAACCACAAACTCTGCACCTACTTCTAGATAAGCTGGCAGACAGCGTTATCGAGTACTTAAACGCGCAAATTAAAGCGGGTGCGCAATCGGTAATGGTATTTGACACATGGGGTGGCGTACTAACGCCTCGTGATTACAATCTGTTCTCACTGCAATACATGCACAAGATTGTAGATGGTCTGATTCGTGAAAACGACGGTCGTCGCGTGCCAGTCACACTGTTTACTAAGAATGGCGGCATGTGGCTTGAGCAAATCGCAGCAACGGGCTGTGATGCGGTTGGTCTAGACTGGACAATCAACATTGCAGACGCGAAAGCACGTATCGGTGATAAAGTGGCGCTGCAAGGTAACATGGACCCATCAATGCTTTACGCTTCACCAGAGCGTATCCGTGAAGAAGTCGCGGGTATTCTAGAAGGTTTTGGTGATGCAGGTACTGGTCATGTGTTCAACCTAGGTCACGGTATCCATTTGGATGTGCCGCCAGAAAACGCGGGCGTATTTGTGGAAGCGGTACACGAGCTATCTAAGCCATACCACAAGTAAGTTAGATCTTTTGAAATCAAATGCCGGCATTCAGTGCCGGTATTTTTTGCCTAAAATTCATTTTTTCTATCTGAGACTCAAGGCTGTACAGCTCTAGTAGTATTTGGCCTACCATGATCTAATTACTACTCTAGCTGTACATTAGACATTAAAATTTAATATAAACAAATACTTATAATTTCTGGTTTTATGTTCTAAGTTTCTTGTACAGATAAACAAGCAATTAGATCATGGGTAACCTAAAGCATCGAGTGAACGCGTTTTTTAAGGTATGGTACGACGTCAGATTCAAACCAAGGATTCTTCTTTAACCACAATGTATTGCGTGGAGATGGGTGAGGGAGCGGGATAAAGTCCGGTTCCCAATCTTGCCATTGCTGAACGGTTTGCGTGAGCGTCTTTGGTTTGTTGGTGAGATAGTACTGCTGCGAGTACTGACCAATTAGTAGAGTGAGCTCTATATTGGGCAGCTGCTCAAGAATCTTTTTATGCCAAGTGGGCGCACATTCTTTACGAGGCGGTAAATCACCAGAGTTCCCTTTGCCTGGATAACAGAATCCCATTGGGACAATGGCAATTTTATTTGGGTCGTAGAAAACGTCTTTGTCGATATCGAGCCATTGGCGTAATCGATCACCACTTGGGTCATTCCAAGGTATCGAGGTTTTGTGTACACGTGTGCCAGGGGCCTGACCGATGATTAGGATGCGTGCCCCTTTTGCTGCTTGCACGACAGGGTTTGCACCCAAAGGTAAGTTATCCGCGCAGATCTGGCAGGCCCTCACTTGCTGCAATAGCTCGTCTAACGACATTCTTAGTAACCCTTTTCGAAATCCACTTGATAATTTAATGAAAACCCATCGCGCCAGCGTAGATAGTTGTCAGCAAAAATCTCGATGACTTGCTCGGGAAAACTCAGCGCAGCAATGTGTGGAGTGATGGTGACTTGCGGTAGTTTCCAAAATGGATGCTCTACCGACAACGGTTCTTGATCAAACACATCTAAGAAGGCGTGTTCTACCCAACGGTTTTTCAGAGCGAAGAGCAACCCTGCCTCATCCAGTACGTCGCCACGACCTACGTTAAACAATAACGCCTGATTTAGTTGGCTGAGCGTTTGACGATTAAGTAACTGTCGCGTCTCAGGTGTACTTGGTAGAGTATTCACAACGATGTCGGCTTGCTCAAATGCCTTACTTAGTTCATTGATATGAAAGGTCTGATGAAACTCGCCGCCTGGAGTAGGGATACCTGTGCGGTTAATACCGATAGTTTTTATCCCCATTGCTTTAGCGGCGTTGCCCAGATAGTCCCCAATGCTACCGGTACCAAGAATTACCATGGTTTTACTTTTTAATGACGTGTACAGGTGAGGCTGCCATTGTTTGTTTTGTTGCTGCTGGTGGTATCGGGCAAAGTGGCGGTAATGGGCAATACTGTAACCCAAAACATATTCAGCAATCAGTGGACCAAAGATGCCTCGAACGTTAGTTAGAGTATAGTCCTGACGAAGGCTAGGGGATGTTAAGGCGTTGACACCAGCAAACGTGGATTGTACCCATTCAAGCTGTGAAAACTCGTCTAAGCTTTGTGATAGTAAGGGTGGATCCGCTAGTACGATCTGAGCGGCTTCTGGTTGGTCGGTGAGGCAAAGATCGGGCAGATTTTTCTCTGCCAGTAACGTTTTGTAGGTGTCGCGATGCTCTGAGAGCAGGAAAATCTGATTTGAATGCGGCATTAACTTTTTTCCCTGTGATGAATCAAGTACACTTTCGCTGTTTTTTTCTTCAATGATTGAGTGACTATGCTTAAGAATCCTCTTCAGGTTCGTTTAGAAAAACTAGAACCTTGGCAACAAATTACCTTTATGGCGTGTCTGTGTGAACGCATGTATCCAAACTATGCGATGTTTTGTGAGAATACAGAATTTGCTGACCCGCGTGCTTACCGAGCGATTCTTGATAGTGTATGGGAAATTTTGACAGTTAAGAACGCGAAAATTAACTTCGAACGCCAATTAGAGAAGTTAGAAGAATTGTTCCCAAGTGCGGATGAGTTCGATTTTTACGGCGTTTACCCAGCGATGGACGCGTGTCAGGGTTTGTCTACGTTACTGCATGGTCTATTGGATCGCGACTACCTTTTCGATTCAATGCTTAAAGTGAGCCAACAGTCGGTACAAACCGTTGCTGACCTAGAGCAAGCGCAAGGTGCAGAGCCAATCACCAACGACAACCAGAAAGAAAACGAAGCCGTATGTGAAGAGTGGGACGTCCAGTGGGCTATCTTCCGTCCGCTGCGTGAAGCGGTAGAACGTGACATCAGCTTGATTAAAGATTTGCGTGAAGAGCTACGTGAAGAAGGTGTGAGCAACATCGGTATTGCACTTTAATCGTTGAATAAATAGAAAAAGGCATCCTAACTGGATGCCTTTTTTGTTTGTGCGTTTAAGCTGTTATACCTAATGCTGATTACGATTCTTTCGAGTCGGGTTTCGGTGGCTCTTGAGCTTCTGGCTCTTTATCCTGCTTCTCCGGCTCATTATCTTCTTCATCGTCATCGCGGCTTTCGATTACGCCGTGCATTTCTTTCCAGCTTTCCCAGCGTTGGTAAGCCAGCTCCTGCATGTCAGTGCTTTTATCTGCTTCGTCGATGATCTCCTCGCCTACGAGGTGTTCAAAAATATCTTCCAACGTTACCAAACCTAGCACGGTACCGTATTCATCAACAACAAGTGCCAGCTGTAAGCGATGAGTCATCATCTGGTCGAATACTTTAGGTAAAGTGGTATTGTTTAGCACCACTTGAATTGGGCGCATGATTGCTCCCAACTGTTTCTGTCCACAACCTGATTGTTGTAGTTTGAACAACTCAAGGCGATGCACAAAACCAATGATGTTATCTTTCTGCTCGCTGTAAACCAATGGGCGTGAGAAAGGCGTATCTTTGTGTTTTTCTAGGAACTCATTGATGGTCATTGTGGCATCGACACGGAATACTACTGGTCGTGGCGTCATAACCTGCGTTACGGGTACATCTTGGATGCCAAGCAAGTTGCTTAAGATTTTTGATTCACCCTCGGCAAACTCACCGCTTTCACGTGCCAGAATCGCCATTGCAGACAGCTCATCACGCATCTTTGGAGCTTCGTGGTTACGAGCAAGACGCTTGGTGATTTGCTCTGAGAACCAAACAAAGGGTGTAAGCGCCCATACCATCCAACGCAATGCGACCGCGGCAGTGGGTGCCAACTGACGCCAGTAGGTCGCGCCAATCGTCTTCGGTACGATTTCTGAAAGCACTAAGATCGCCAATGTCAGCACTGCCGAAAAGATACCTAATGCTTCGCTACCAAATACAACCGCAGCCTGTGCACCAGCAGTGGCCGCGCCGATCGTGTGAGCGATGGTGTTTAAAGTCAGAATAGATGCCAGTGGTCGGTCGATATCTGATTTCAGCTTAGCCAATTGCCCAGCTGCGGGATGCCCCTGTTGATTGAGCTGCGCAATGTAGCTCGGACTGATACTCAGCAGTACCGCCTCCAGCACCGAACAGATAAACGAAATGCCGATTGCAATAGAGATATAAATGGATAACAGCAGCATAGTTGCCCTTGAATGTAGTTTGATAGTGGTTATTTGCAGCTATTATAACCGCAAAAGTGACTTATAAATTGGTCCAAATACCTTGGAAAGCAAGGGTTTTCAGGGGGTATGTGGTAACAAATTGTGAGTTATTACTCATATTATGGCTAAAAGTACGTCAGAAAATCGAAAGATCGCTTACAAACCTTTGCCAGATGGGGCATTTATGTTTTAGAGTGAGACGAATTCGATAACCTATGAGAAGGGAAACCTAATGAACAAGACCCAATTAATCGACTTTATCGCAGAGAAAGCAGACCTATCAAAAGCACAAGCAAAAGCTGCTCTTGAAGCGACTCTTGATGGTGTAACTGGCGCACTTAAAGAGGGTGACCAAGTTCAACTAATTGGTTTTGGTACATTCAAAGTAAACCACCGCGCTGCACGTACTGGTCGTAACCCTAAGACTGGTGACGAGATTCAAATCGCAGCAGCTAACGTACCAGCATTCGTAGCAGGTAAAGCGCTGAAAGAATCAGTAAACTAAGTTAGAATGCACCGAGGTATCCTGCCTCGGTGCAATTTCATGAAAAAACATCTACTCACTTCACTTCTCCTATCTAGCCTTACCCTTTTTGGCTGTTCATCGGTTGAAACGCCTAATTTAGAACAATTCACGCATTTTTCTGGTGGTAAAGTTGCGGGAGATGCTAGCAGCTTGTACTGGATGACAGAGAAACTCACTCGTGTGAGTACGGCGGCTGATTATGTGACTATGGGGGACAATGGTTGGTTCCAGAGTGATTATCGCTGGGATGAAGGTGAGTTGCGAGAGTTGATTCGAAAAGGCGAGCAAGTTGATACCAAACAAGAGTTGGTGCCTTTTCAAATCCACATCCGTTTCAATAAAGATGGCGAAGCGGTTTACCAACAATATCGTGTTAACCGTAAAGTCTTACCACTCCAGCATGACCAATTAGAGCGCTACAAAGCAGAAGCGAATGACGTAGTGGCATCGGTTAAGGCGCAGTCTCGTAACAATCAGAGCCTTATTCAAGGTTATTGGAATGGTCAATCGTTTGAAACCTGCAAAGGTAAGGTGTTCTCGACACTCGAGTTTAATCAGACGCTGCCAAAATTTATTATCGAGCGTCTCTCATCGGTAGACAGTTATGTGGCTTTTGTCGGCAAGCAGTCACGAAACAAAGCAATGGTCGATGAATTGTTGATGCTCAATGACGATGACTTTGATTGTGTTTCTCGGCCAACGTTGATCTCTGAATAAACATTGCTTCGAACTCTGTCGAACAAGAACAATAAAAAAAGGCGCTGAGTGCGCCTTTTGTTTTTTAGCCAACTTATGTTGTTTTTATTTGTCTTGCTCACGTGCAATTGCACGGTAGCCGATGTCGTTGCGATGGAACATGCCATCCCAACGGATCTGTTTTGCAAGCTCGTAAGCACGCTGCTGCGCTTCTGATACGCTGTTGCCAAGTGCGGTTGCACAAAGAACACGACCACCGTTTGTCACGATGTCGCCATCTTTGTTATCTGTACCTGCATGGAAGACTTTTTCGCCTTCAATTTCAACTTGTGGCAGACCCGAAATTACGTCGCCTTTGTTGTATGCAGCTGGGTAACCACCGGCTGCTAACACGATACCAATCGATGCTCGTGGATCCCACTTCGATTCCGCTTGATCCAGTTTCTCGTCGATTGCCGCTAGGCACAGATCAACAAGATCCGATTCCATGCGCATCATGATAGGTTGTGTCTCAGGATCACCGAAGCGGCAGTTGTACTCGATTACTTTCGGAGTGCCGTCTTTGTCGATCATCAGACCCGCGTATAGGAAACCAGTGTAAGGGTTACCTTCAGAGGCCATGCCACGTACTGTTGGGTAAATCACTTCTTCCATGATGCGGTTGTGGATTTCTTGTGTCACCACTGGAGCAGGAGAATATGCACCCATGCCACCGGTGTTAGGACCAGTATCTTTGTCGCCTACGCGTTTGTGGTCTTGGCTGGTGGCCATTGGTAGAACGTTCTCACCATCCACCATCACGATGAAGCTTGCTTCTTCACCATCTAGGAATTCTTCGATAACGACACGACTACCAGCATCACCAAATGCGTTGCCTGCTAGCATGTCTTTGATTGCGTCTTCCGCTTCTTCTAGCGTCATTGCCACAATCACGCCTTTACCAGCAGCAAGGCCGTCGGCTTTCACCACGATCGGTGCACCTTGCTCACGCACGTAAGCAAGCGCTGGTTCAATTTCTGTGAAGTTTGCGTAGGCACCGGTTGGGATTTGGTGACGAGCAAGGAAGTCTTTAGTAAACGCTTTAGAGCCTTCAAGTTGCGCTGCGGCTTGGGTAGGACCAAAGATTGGTAAGCCCGCTTCGCGGAACGCATCAACCACACCAATAACCAATGGTGCTTCTGGGCCAACGATAGTCAGTTCAATCGCCTTCTCTTTGGCGAAAGCAACAAGGCCAGCGATGTCTTCTACATCGATGTTTACGTTCTCTAGTTTTGGCTCTAGTGCTGTACCTGCGTTGCCTGGTGCAACGAAGATAGTCTCAACATTTGGGTTTTGTGCCGCTTTCCAACCTAGCGCATGTTCACGACCGCCTGAACCAATGATTAAAACTCGCATATGAAAATCCTTAATCTTATAAATACCGTTTGCTCAAACTCAGATATTTCGCAAAGACCTGAGTATGGCCTCTCTAATTCAGTGGGACGAGGACAAGGCGACAAGTGAACTTATTCCTATGAGCATAGTATGCTATGTGATTAGGATAAGTGAACGCCGTCAACGCAGTTATCGTCCCACTGAAGACGAGAGGATTAGTGGCGGAAGTGACGCATACCGGTAAAGATCATCGCCATGCCGTGTTCGTCTGCTGCTGCAATAACTTCGTCATCACGCATAGAACCACCTGGTTGGATAACACACTTGATGCCCGCTTCTGCAGCCGCGTCGATACCGTCACGGAATGGGAAGAATGCATCTGATGCCATTACACAACCTTCAACCTGTAGACCTTCGTCTGCAGCTTTGATGCCTGCGATTTTCGCAGAGTAAACGCGGCTCATTTGGCCAGCACCTACACCGATAGTCATGTCGCTTTTCGAGTAAACGATCGCGTTAGATTTCACGTATTTCGCTACTTTCCAGCAAAACAGTGCATCTTTCAGCTCTTCTTCTGTTGGCTGGCGCTTAGAAACCACTTTTAGGTCGTCTAGGCTTACCATGCCTTGGTCACGGTCTTGAACCAGTAGACCGCCATTCACGCGTTTCACGTCAAAGCCAGTTGTCTTAGTTGTCCATTCGCCACACTCAAGTAGACGCACGTTCTTCTTCGCTGCAACCACTTCAATCGCTTCAGCAGAAACAGAAGGTGCGATGATCACTTCAACGAATTGACGCTCAACAATAGCGGTTGCTGTTGCTGCGTCTAGCTCTTGGTTGAATGCAATGATGCCGCCGAATGCAGATGTTGGGTCAGTTTGGTAAGCACGGTTGTACGCTTCTAGGATGTCTTTACCTAGAGCAACACCGCATGGGTTTGCGTGTTTTACGATTACACATGCTGGCTCGTTGAACTCTTTCACACACTCAAGCGCTGCGTCCGTGTCTGCGATGTTGTTGTAAGAAAGGGCTTTACCTTGGATTTGGCGAGCAGTAGAAACGGATGCTTCTTGTGGGTTTGCTTCAACGTAGAATGCGGCTGCTTGGTGGCTGTTCTCACCGTAGCGCATGTCTTGCTTCTTCTCGAACTGTTGGTTGAACGTACGAGGGAATTTGCTCTCTTCATCACCGTCTTTGTTCTCACCGTAAGATGGAACCATAGTGCCGAAGTAGTTTGCGATCATGCCGTCGTAAGATGCTGTGTGCTCGAATGCTGCGATAGCTAGGTCGAAACGAGTTTCGAGAGTGAGAGATTTGTCGTTTGCGTCCATCTCTGTAATTACGCGGCCGTAATCACCTGCATTAACAACGATAGTCACGTCTTTGTGGTTTTTCGCTGCAGAACGAACCATGGTTGGGCCGCCGATATCGATGTTTTCAACAGCGTCGGCTAGTGTACAGCCTTCTTTGGCAACGGTTTCTGCGAATGGGTATAGGTTTACGACAACCATATCGATAGGGTTGATGCCGTGCTTTTCCATCACGTCATCATCTTGGCCACGACGACCAAGCACACCACCGTGAACTTTTGGGTGAAGCGTTTTAACGCGGCCGTCCATCATTTCTGGGAAACCAGTGTAGTCAGAGACTTCAGTTACGGCGATGCCTTGTTCGGCAAGTAGGCGAGCTGTACCACCAGTAGATAGGATATCGACACCGCGCTCAGCAAGAGCTTGCGCAAACTCAACAATACCTGTTTTGTCTGATACGCTGATAAGCGCACGGCGAATAGGACGAGCGTTATTCATGCTTCCATTTTCCTCAAATTCACGGAGTTAAAGATGTTTGCCAAAAATGAACTTGTTTTTACCTCTTGGGGTAAAATATTGGCCAGTTTTGGTAAAGACCTTTGCAGGGTGTTTTCTGGTTAGAAAACAGTCTCCACATTTGATGGCGCGTATTCTAACCAATTTATTACAAAAAAGCTCGCGCAATCGTTTGGCATCTCAAAAATAATTGCAAAAAAGTCGTTCTTTAGCTTTAAAAGTAACGAGATAGTTAATAGGGAAAGTTATGTTTCAGATAGGTGAACTGGCAAAACGTTGTGGTGTGACTGCCGATACATTGCGTTTCTACGAGAAAAACGCGCTAATAAAACCCGCAGGACGAAGTGAGTCAGGCTACCGCTTGTATGATGAAGAGAATCAAAAGCAGGTGCACTTTATCCTCAAAGGTAAAGATCTTGGCTTGAGTCTGGATGAAATTAAAGACCTGTTAGAAATTAAGTTAGAAGCGACAGAACACAGCTGTGCAGAGGTAAAAGCCATTACTTCTGCTAAGTTAGAGCTGATTGATGGGAAAATTAACGAGCTGACGAAAATTCGCCGAGCGTTAAAGAAGATTAATGATGCTTGTTGTGGTCATACAGACGATGACGCCACACATTGCTCTATCCTCGCAGCACTTGAGTAGTCTCATTCTTGCATCACTTAACTTAAGTTTGCATTTTTGGCGACTTGCTTTTCTAGGTACACGCTGCTTTCCCACCTATAATCTTGCCTTTAGTTACTTGTAGGAATCGACCATTGTCTGATTCCTAGCGTAACGCTGTCTGTAGATACGAGAGTTTTCATACATGGTTGGAGTCTATTTTCAAATCAATGACTGGGTTTTGAGCGTTGATGAAAATAAGCTGTATCGACAAGATAGGGAAGTTACTGTTGAGCCACGCTTAATTAATCTTTTGCACTTCTTAGCGGAGCATGCGAATGAGGTGTTCAACCGCGAGGAATTGATTCAGTACGTTTGGGCTGGAGCGATTGTGACCGATCAAGTGGTGACTCAATCCATCTTTGAGTTGCGTAAGCTACTACGTGACGGTCGAGAGGAAAATACCAACTACGTTATCACGGTGCCCAAGCGTGGCTATAAGCTGGTAGCGAACGTGGTTACTATGACGCATGAAGAGTTTGTCACAAGTCGGCAAAATGAAGAGATCCCACCTTCGGTTGAAGAATCGGAAGAGGATTGTCTACCTATAGCACCAGCCGTTACCTTTCCTGCCGGTCCTCTAACTCGCGCGGTCTGCGAGATGTCAAAAGAGAAAAAAGCACCTCAGAGCAAAAACAAAATCAGTCCTTGGCGATTGGGAATTATGAACTTCATCTGGATCAGTATGTTGGTCGTAGTGATGGGCGTGTTTACCTACAAGCAATCGGAAGTGCGTATTACCCAAGCCATCGATACCCATCTGATTGAGTTCAAGTTTCAAGATAATTTTACGAATGAAGGATTAAGCTACGATTTGGCAGACGGATTCGCCCAAAAGTTGATGTCCGACATTGCTCAAGTCAGTGATTACCGAGTCATGCTAAAGAAGGCGTCGTTTACTTCTGGCATTGTGCCTGGTAAATCGGTTGTGGTGAGAGTTCGTGAGAATGACGGTGGCAGCTTTTTAGAGGTGGAATATCGCAATAACTCATCTGAAAAAGTGTTGTTTAGTCGTCAATACGCGTTAACCAGTAGTCATTTAAAGACAGTGCTTCAACAAGCATCGTTGGATTTGATGCAAGTGCTGAAAGTATCGGATGCCAAATTGAAATCTACGATGCTGGTGGCGGGAATGCCAATGAATCCCGACGCGTTGGAGTTGTTTGTTCAGGCTAACCATTACCTTAATGTCTCTGATACTAAACAATTCCGCCAAGGTATCGACTTGATGGAAAACATTTTAGAAATCGAGCCGGATAATGCTTACGTTCAAGCTGAGTTGTTGATTGCTTACCATGTACAAAAGGCTCTTGATTTCTCACAGGAGTTGAAGAAAGGGCGAATGCAGCAGCTCAGTGAAGCACTAGAGACTAATGTGAAAATGATGGTGGGGCCAATTCAACCGCGAATTTATGAAGCTTTAGCACTGCACGAAACCATCATTGGTGACATGGCGTTAGCCAAGCGGCATCTCGGACAGGCATTGAGGTTACGTGATTCAGTGCTTTCCTATGTGATTCGCGGTAAGCACGCCGAATTGGATGGTGATCTGGATTTAGCCAGTGAGTCTTACAGTGAAGCTTTCTATATTGATACGTCGGTTGAGACGTACCTGCTGTGCGAAAACTTGGTCTTCCCAAGTAACATGAAGGCGATTGATTACGCCATGTATCGCGCCGTTCACCCTTCTGTCGTTCGAATGCTTTAATTCTCTCGGACTCAACGTCAGTCTAATGCTAGCCCCTCATTTCGGTGAGGGGCTTTTTTGTCGCTGTCGAAAAGTGAAAAGGGTGAGGCGGTGGGGCAATGACTTACGAAGGAGCTAACAACGCAAGCTTGCAACGGGAATACATACCCGCTTTGCTTCTCTATCTCTATCTCTATCTCTATCTCTATCTCTATCTCTATCTCTATCTCTATCTCTATCTCTATTGATTGTATGAAGTGTCTGGCTGAGTTATGTGGCGAGAATGATTTTGATGCTTTCTTGCAGGCGAGATGAATATTGATGTGGGTCAAAAAGCGCGATCAGGGAGAGATTTATGGAATCAACACTTCAGGGAATTAACCCTTCGGGATGGGGAAGTTGATAGAGGTTGATAACTTTTATCGCGATGACCAACGAGTTGATGAGAGTTTATCTATCGGTAGAAGGTTTGATGTTTTTCTTATAACTAAATGAATAATATGGTTTTATATTTTTGTGTTTATCATGTTTACCTCAACTTGATGTTGATTAACTAATCATTTTATTGATAACCCCAAGTTTATTTTTTTCCCAGTTTTTGGGCGTAGTCTTCACTTCGAAATTTAGCGAGGTCGAGCAGGTTCTTCCTCATAGCATCTCGCTAATAACCATTCAGTTTGAGTCATGTTGACTCGAGTAGAATAGATTTGGAGATGTTATGTCATCGAATGCGAAAAAAATCGGCCTTATTGCCTGTACGGGTGTCGTAGCCGGTAATATGATGGGTAGTGGTATCGCACTATTACCTTCTAGTCTTGCCTCTGTAGGCTCTGTTTCAATCTTCAGTTGGCTGATCTGTTTGGTCGGTGCACTGAGTCTGGCGTTTGTTTACGCTCGTCTGGCAACCAAAAACCCACAAGAAGGTGGTCCTATCGCTTATGCTGGCGAAGTGTCTCCGGTATTTGGTTTCCAAACGGGCGTTCTTTATTACCACGCGAACTGGATTGGTAACCTGGCTATTGCCATTACAGGTGTTTCTTACCTTTCAGTATTCTTCCCTGTGCTTAATAACCCAATCCCAGCAGGTATTGCGACGATTGCATCGGTATGGATCTTCACTTTCGTCAACCTACTTGGTGGTAGCTGGGTAAGCCGTCTATGTACGCTTGGTCTAGTTCTTATCCTTATCCCAGTTGTTGGTACAGCTGCATTTGGTTGGACGCACTTCGATACTGCGCTTTACAGCCAAAACTGGAACGTATCAGCAGGCACTGACAGCCACGCGGTAGTAACAGCGGTTCTTATCTGTCTATGGTCATTCGTAGGTGTGGAATCAGCAGCGGTATCGACTGGTATGGTAGAAAACCCTAAACGTACTGTACCACTAGCAACTATGTTGGGTACTGGTATCGCAGGTGTGATTTACATCCTATCAACTCAAATGATCAGCGGCATGTTCCCAGCGTCAGAAGTTGCGGCATCAGGTGCGCCATTTGCACTAGCAACCACTGAGCTATTCGGTAGCTGGACAGCACCATTCGTATCAGCATTCACAGCGCTAGCATGTTTCACTTCGCTAGGTTCTTGGATGATGCTAGTAGGTGAAGCAGGTAAACGCGCAGCAAACGACGGCAACTTCCCTAAAATCTACGGCGAAACTGACAAAAACGGTGTGCCTAAGAAAGGTCTAATCCTTGCGTCAATCAAGATGACTGCACTGATGGTTGTACTGATGTTCTTCAGCTCTAAAACAGCGCACGCATCAGACCTGTTCAACCAACTAACGACTGACGCAGTTCTACTAACGATGCTGCCTTACTTCTACTCAAGCATTAACTTGATTCGCTTCGAAGGTATGACAACACGCAACGGCTTCGTAATGCTGTTCTCTGGTGTGGCTTGTCTGTTCTGCTTCATCGCATTAGCAGGTGCAGAGGGCGGTACGCTAACAGCAACCTTCATCGTGTCTCTCGTTATCTTGATGTTCTACAGCAAAAAAGCAGGTCTTGCTCAGTACGTGAAAATGCACGCTGACGACATGCCTGCCCAAGCAAGCAACTAATCCCCAAAACGCTGGCACTAAGGTGCCAGCCCATAAAACCCAAATTCACACGGCGCTCACCTTACTCATTGCCTGTAAATGGCAAAGAGCGCCCTCATTCGCCTTGGAGATGTCCAAATGAATATATTCGCTATCTTGAACCACATGGGTGTGTTCTTTAAAGAAGATCCAGTTCGTCAACTTCACGCTGCTCTTGAGAAAGCGGGCTACGAAGTGGTTTACCCAGTAGATGATAAAGACTTGATCAAAATGATTGAGATGAACCCACGCATTTGCGGTGTGCTGTTCGACTGGGATAAATACTCACTAGAGCTATGTGAACGTATCAGCCAAATCAACGAAAAACTGCCTGTTCACGCATTTGCTAACGAACAGTCTACTCTAGACATTTCACTAACAGACCTACGTCTAAACGTGAGCTTCTTCGAGTACGCTTTAGGTATGGCTGACGACATCGCTATCAAAATCAACCAAGCGACTGAGGCATATAAAGATGCCATCATGCCTCCATTCACTAAAGCGCTATTCAAATACGTAGAAGAAGGTAAATACACCTTCTGTACTCCAGGTCACATGGGTGGTACTGCATTCCAGAAAAGCCCTGCTGGTAGCATCTTCTACGATTTTTATGGTCCAAACACATTTAAAGCGGACGTATCAATCTCAATGCCTGAGCTAGGTTCTCTACTAGACCACTCAGGTCCACATAAAGATGCAGAAGAATACATCGCACGTACATTCAATGCAGACAGCTCGTACATCGTAACTAACGGTACGTCTACATCGAACAAAATCGTTGGTATGTACTCAGCACCTGCGGGCAGCACAGTACTGATTGACCGTAACTGTCACAAATCTCTGACTCACCTAATGATGATGAGCGACGTGACACCAATCTACTTCCGCCCAACTCGTAACGCATACGGCATCCTTGGTGGTATTCCACAAAGCGAATTCAGCCACGATGTCATTGCAGAGAAAGTGGCGAAAACACCAGGTGCAACAGCACCAACTTACGCAGTAGTGACTAACTCAACTTACGATGGTCTGTTGTACAACACACAATTCATCAAAGAGTCGCTAGATTGTAAACACATCCACTTCGACAGTGCTTGGGTGCCTTACACTAACTTCAACCCAATTTACGAAGGTAAATGTGGTATGAGTGGTGAAGCGATGCCAGGCAAAGTGTTCTACGAAACACAATCAACACACAAACTGTTGGCAGCGTTCTCACAAGCTTCAATGATTCACGTGAAAGGCGACTTTGATAAAGAATCTTTCAACGAAGCATTCATGATGCACACTTCAACTTCACCTCAGTACGGCATTGTTGCTTCTACTGAAACTGCAGCGGCAATGATGCGCGGCAACACTGGTAAGAAGTTGATGCAAGACTCTATCGATCGCGCAATCCGCTTCCGTAAAGAGATCAAACGTCTAGAAGCAGAAAGCGACAGTTGGTTCTTCGATGTATGGCAACCAGAAAACATCGATACCACAGAATGTTGGAAACTAGACCCTAGCGACACATGGCACGGCTTCAAGAACATGGATGACAACCACATGTATCTTGACCCAATCAAAGTAACGCTATTGACTCCTGGGATGAATAAAGAAGGCGAACTAGAAGAATCAGGTATTCCTGCTTCGCTGGTGGCTAAATTCCTAGACGAGCGCGGCATTGTGGTAGAGAAAACAGGTCCATACAACTTGTTGTTCCTATTCTCTATCGGTATCGACAAATCAAAAGCAATGCAATTGCTACGTGGTCTAACTGAATTTAAACGTGGCTACGACTTGAACCTAACCATCAAGAGCTTCCTACCTTCGCTATACAACGAAGACCCAAGCTTCTATGAAGGCATGCGCGTTCAAGAACTAGCACAAGCAATTCATGACCTAACTAAGAAATACAACCTACCAGAGCTAATGTACAAAGCGTTCGATGTACTTCCAGAAATGAAAGTAACACCACACGCAGCATGGCAAGAAGAGCTTCGTGGCAACATCGAAGAAATCAAACTGGAAGAAATGGTTGGCCGCGTAAGTGCGAACATGATCCTTCCTTACCCTCCAGGTGTGCCACTAGTACTTCCTGGTGAAATGGTGACTCAAGAGTCTCGCCCTGTGCTGGACTTCCTAGAGATGCTCTGTGAGATCGGTGCGCATTACCCAGGTTTCGAAACCGACATCCACGGTCTATACCAACAAAAAGATGGTAGCTACACCGTAAAAGTATTGAAGAACTAAGTTCCTCTCGAAGATGACGCCATTGGGAATGCAAGCATGCTCCACTCTTACGAGCTCAATGCGTCATCGAACAATAACGACATTTAGATATACCCCTAACTAATCTGTCGTAAAGAGAAGGGCAAGGATGCTCTGATCTTTTCTTCTATATAGAAGAAACTCTTTTCCAAGACTTCACCTGAAGTACCCCAAATAAAAAGCAAAGACCAAAAGAGCAGTTCGTCATCGTTCTGCTCTTTTTTTATCTTTTATACAGCAGGACGAAGAGAAAAAGCGCGTTGAGTGAAGATCATTTGCTTCAATTGCATCAAATTTGAAGATCGTAATTCAGGTAGAAACGCCCTTTTTCTTGAGGAAAGATCCTTTTAAATGAGAGAAAATAGCCAAGATCGCTTGGTATATACACAAAGTGATTGCTATTTGTTCGGTTGAAAGTTTTTTTGCAAAAAACGCTTGTACTAATTTCTCAACTCCCTATACTGCGCATCCACCGACACGGAGTGA
>NZ_JAWOWP010000028.1:0-35620 GCF_033340555.1 Vibrio sp. 1069 | reverse complement strand
CTGAAACTCAGTATATTGTTTAATAATTATTCAATTTCGGACGACTTGGTTTTCTGTCCGAATTACGCAACAAAGCCATTAAAAATTTCCATAGATTCACTTTCCAATTGTGATCTCACGCTTTTATAAATCGATTGGTGTCATTTTTTGATACTTTTGATCTGAAAATTTGCGCTCTTATCAGAAAAGTTTTAGTAAAAATCTTTGCCATCTTAATTTTACTCTTCAAAACAATTATACTGACTATTATCTTGATAAGCTCATAGAGCAATGGCTATAGCTTGTTCTTGATGGGTAAAATGTATCCAGTTAAAGAAAAGTAAAAAAATCTAATGGATAAGACATGTTTTACGCCAACAAGATAGAATATTGAGACCAAAATCACAAGAGTAGGACTCTCTTGAATTTATCATCATGGATGCTGAATAAATAAAATACAGGCATTGTTCGATGAATAATTCTGCAACGTATTTACTTGCTGCTTTACGAGAAAAAATAAAAGAAAAAGGCATTGGATATTCCGAGCTTTCTATTGGACTTGGAATCCCGCTTTCTACCATAAAAAGGCAGCTTCACAATACGTCTCTTGGTTTAGATAAAATCTTGTTGTACGCCACGCACCTTGATACGGATTTGGTTGAGTTATCCATGCGAGGTAAGCAGCTGCAGCAAGAGAATGAACAGTTTATCACCGACACCAACAGTGAGATTTTCCATCAATATCCTCACTTATTTGATTTTCTTTATCTTTTGCGTCGACCTGAGTGGTCTTTAGAAGAGATCGCACGGAGATACCAGCTGAGTGATACTTCCGTTGCGCTCTATTTACGTGCACTAGAAATGATGGATTACATTGAACTGAAAGGGGATAAACACTATCAATTTAAAGATACAGGCCGCTTTATTTTTGAAGAAGGTTCAAATTTAGACACGCTATTTGCACAGCGCTTTCGTGAAGAAGTGTTTAGCCACGATATTCGGCCTCCAATTTGTGTTGGACGCATTGCTATTACCGAAGAACAAGAAGAAAAACTGGCAAATGAAGTGTACAACAAATTAATTGAGTTTGATGTTCAAAATAAAACCAGTGAAAACAGTCAACGACTAAAAAATGTTTTACTCACTTTTACGCCTGGTAATCAGATATTTTTGGCTGACACAATTCCGAATATTAATGGCGATTTATTAAAATCCATCACTATCGCTAAAGAAAAATAAAAGAATAATTATTGGAAGCTCGTGCTTATTTAGTGCGAGCCGAGCTTCTGCACACTAAAAATACTCATTTATATAAATGAGAATATAAAAATGACGTAAATAATAGGGAAAAAGTATGTTTAAAAAGAGCACACTTGCCATTCTGATCGGGGCTACTATTTCGCTTGTTGGATGTGGTTCCAATGATAAAACTGAAATCCGTTTACCACAGGCGCCAACTTCGGAATTTACTAACGTGATTGATCGTACTGGTAATCCAACTTACCTGCGTGATTACGACAGTTATTCGAACCTGAAGTACAACGCACTCACGGACAACGGCGCGTGGCATGGCCATTTGCTACCTGAAGATGCGGCGGGTTATGGCGCTTTCGGCGGTATTATGCAAGTGACGCAAGAGTACGCGCATTTTATGTCTGGCCAAACGTTCGACAAGCTCACGTTGACCGACAAAGTGAGTGGCCAAACTTACGATTTATCGAACGCAGAAGCGAAAGTCTATTCCATTCCAGGTGCGTTAGTGCAGGTGTTGGACTTGGACGATATTCACGTGCAAATGGTGCTGCGCTTCGTGACTGATCGCTCTTCGCTGGTGGAAACGCTCATCACTAACAAAACTGATCGTGATATGAACTTGGCGTTGGAGTGGGACGGCGAGTTGGTGAAATACGCGCTGTCGACGCGCAAAAACCAAACCGTGGCGCAGTACTACCCAGATTACAAGCGCCAGATTTCGACCATCGAAAACGGCATTAAAATTAACTTTAGCGAGATGAAAGACAACTGGGCGATTCGTAATGACCGCGATGCCGAGTTCCGCATTACTCGTTCTCTACCGACGAAGACGTTCACCAACGAAACCTCATTCAGTTCTACCGCGGAGATGAGCCTACCAGCTGAGCAAACATCGGCGGTTTATACGGCGTATTCTAACCTGCACAATGCGAAAGAAGTGCAGTCAGAATCGTTGAAATTGCAAGATGTATTAGCGAATCCAACTCAATACATGGAAGCGTCGAAAGCGCGTTGGGACGGCTATTTAGCGAATGGTCTTATCAACAAAGAAGCGACAGCAGACCAAGCTCGCGTAGCGGTAAAAGCGATGGAGACCCTAAACGGTAACTGGCGCTCTGCGGCGGGCGATATTGAACAAGCGACAGTCACGCCATCGGTCACTGCGCGTTGGTTCTCTGGTAACTTAACGTGGCCGTGGGATTCGTGGAAACAAGCGTACGCGATGGCGCATTTCAACCCAGATGTTGCGATGGACAACATTCGCACGGTATTCCAAGAGCAAGTTCAAGCTGATGACAAGATCCGTCCGCAAGATAAAGGCTACTTGCTGGATGTGTTGACGTACACCAAACCTGTTAGTCGTGGTGGTGCTGGCTCTGAAAACTGGAACGAACGCAATACGAAACCATCGTTGGCGGCATGGTCTGTGATGGAGGTGTATTACGCTCTCGTGAACCAGTTTGATCGCCCAGAAGACGCGCAAAAATTCATTGATGAAATGTATCCGAAGTTGGTGGCATACCACGATTGGTGGCTATCCAACCGCGACCACAACCAAAATGGTGTGCCTGAATACGGCGCGGCAGTAGACCCAGCACACAACACGGAAGAAGGCGTGATGTACGTTTGGGTAGAAACGCGCGATCCTAAGTTCACGACCATTATTCCTGCAGAAGACATCATCGAGCAAAACGGCAATTCTTATAAAGTAAAAGGCATGGCGTCTTACAATAAGATTCTCGATGAAGTGGATTACATGACGATTCACGTCGGCGCACAAGAAGCGGCGGGCTGGGAATCGGGCATGGATAACGCGGCTCGTTTTGGCTTTATCTACAACATCCACAACATGAATTCGCAAGCTGAAGACATCAGCAACCCAGACAGAAATGTGGATCAACTTGGTCGCTACGCGGCAAGTGCGTACGGCTTTGATAACAGCATCAAGCTGGAAGGCGAAGAGTGGGTGTACAGCAATACGTCAGCGGAAAACTTAGCGAAACTCGATCTAGCGAAGAAAGATTGGGAAGTTCGTTTTGCAGAAAACCGCACCAACAATAACGCAGCGAACGGTGAGCTGCTTGGCTTCTCTATGCTGCAAGAATCGGTGGATCAAGCCTCTTACATGTACTCAGACAACAAATACTTAGCGGAAATGGCGAAGTTGGTGTCTGATGGCGTAGAAGGTAAAGATCGTGCGCAAGAATTCCTTAATGGCGCAGAAAAAATCAAGACTTACATTAACCAATGTATGTTTGATGAAAGCACAGGATTCTTCTACGACATTCACTTGAATGTGGCTGAAGATGGCACTACTCCTGCGCCTCTTGCAAATGGTTGTGCGGGTTTGCCGATTGTAGAGCGTGGACGTGGTCCTGAAGGTTGGTCGCCGCTGTTTAATGGTGCAGCAACGCAAGAGCATGCCGATAAAGTGATCGCGGTGATGCGTGATCAAGACGAGTTCAACACGCCAGATAAATTCCAAGGAACGGGAGTGCCTTTGCCGACCGCATCGCAAACCAACCCTGCTTACGGTAAAGATGTGTACTGGCGTGGTCGCGTGTGGCTAGATCAAGTGTACTTTGGCTTCCGTGCGATGGAAAACTACGGCTACAAAGAAGAAGCGATTGCAATGGCGAATGAACTGTTTAACAACGCAGAAGGTATGACGGGTGACATGCCAATCCGTGAAAACTACAACCCAGAGACGGGCGCGGTACAAGGTGCGTCGAACTTCTCTTGGTCTGCAGCGCATTTGTACATGATGTACAACGGATTCTTCAAAAACTAGATCGCACACATTAGGCGCTTTGGATGACCCCCCCTAGCATTCGTAGCGCTTAACGAACGATAATTCAGTGACAAATAAGACAAACCGGACTGTGTTAGCAGTCCGGTTTTTTATGCCTCTTGTCACAAAGATTTTAGTGCTGGGTCAGGGCGTGTTGCCATATCGAAAGCATCTCTTCAGTAAACAAGTAAAAGCGCATGTCGAGTGCCGCGTATTCCGGTCTTTGGCAAACGGCCATCGCGACTTCTGCTGCTTCTTGAGGTGGGTAACCATACACTCCGCAAGAAATCGCAGGCAGCGCCACACTTTGGCAGTGGTTGGCGAGCGCGAGATCCAGCGAACGTTGATATGCAGATTCCAACACCGCTTTTGGATCGGCGAATTTATCGTAAATCGGGCCAACGGCATGAATGACGTAACGCGCGTTTAAATTGCCAGCCTCAGTAATGCGTGCGTCACCAAACGGGCATCGAATATCGTCGACATCATCAACGGCATAACACGCATTGATAAGCGCAGGCCCTGCTGCGCGATGAATGGCACCATCGATGCCACCTCCGCCGAGCATTCTCGGGTTTGCTGCATTCACGATGGCATCGACATGGGCGGTGGTGATGTCGCCTTGGACTAACGAGATCGCGTTCATTTTTTTGAGCCTTCTACAATGGTGAGAAACAAATGGTCAGTAACACAGTTAAGTGTAGCTTACTCATCAATCACTTGAGGTTTTAACTCGACGACATTTCCTTCCGGATCATGTATATAGAGTGATCTACCGAACCCTTGTGCGCCATACCGCTTCGCAAACTCTTCGGTTTCAATGCCGCGCGCACGCAGATATTCCAGTAATTCATCCTCGGAAAAAGGCGCCAATTGCAGGCAAAAATGGTCAATATTACGACCATTTTGAACTGGTGGCTTACCGCCGAGTTGGCCCAATTCGCTGTCTACCGTCACTACATCAATCAATGCGTTACCTGCCCTAAGTTGAGTTAAACCAAGTTCCGTTACTTCGCGTTCGACAGGGCAGCCCAAAATGTCTTGATAGAAATGCAACATAGCATCGAGGTTACAGGTCCTTAATACAACATGATCAAGCGCTTTGATGGCGATTGGATTTTTGGTGGGCATGCTTCACTCCTTTTTGCATTGTGTTGAGGTAAGTATAAAGTGACCTTAAAAGTGGTGAGAGAAATGATCAAATTCAAGATGTTTTTTTGCTAGAGCGAGTGCAGAAACACTGCAACTCAAAGCAAACAAAAAAGGCTAGCGTATTGCTAGCCTTTTGGAATATGGATGGGGCTCTTACTCGTAATCAGAAGCGTAAGTTTCTTCGTAAGTGTGTGAGTAAAGCTCGAATAGGTTGCCGAATGGGTCTTCTAGGTAAACCATTTTCGCAGGCTTATTATCGTCTTCTGGGTGGTAACGCATGATGTCCATGCGAACTTTGCCACCTAGTGCTTCGGTGCGTTTGATAGCACCTTCAAAATCGTCTGTCTGCAAACAGAAATGGAAGATACCGATGCGAGAAAAATCCACTTCATGGCGCTCTTGACGTTCTTTCATTTCGAATAACTCAAGGCCGATGCCATCACTTGTCACAAGGTGCGCAATGTTGAAGCCTTTAAAGCCTTCCCCAAAGACCGCAATACACATTCTGCCAATTGCCGTTTCGCGTTCTTCAATCACTTTCGTGTTGCCCATAACGACTTTTAGACCTAGCGCTTGCGTGTAAAACTCAACCGCTTTGTCCATATCTCCGACCATAATACCGACATGATTCATTTTCATTTGTTTACTCCCAACATGTGTGTTTGAACGTTGTCTTGTTTCGATGTGGGAGAGTATATGGCGTGATGTTGATTACATGAAATTATCATAAATTATAAAAATGATAATTTTATTTAATGCTGTACATGTTGGGATTGAGTTAGTGAGCTAAGGCCTCAACAGCTTGCCTCACCGAGGTGAAATGAATCTTGATAATGCACCGTTGCGCGAGGCTGAATTCATGCGATTGGATTAATGACGTAACCTCTTCTACGGACAGCGTTCGTTCTTTTAGATGTAAAAGAGTGGTGTTCGAACCATTGTTTTTCAATTCAAACGTGTTGCCATTTGAGTCGATAACGTAATCATCTTGCCCAAAAATGAGGGCTTCGCATTCAGAGTCTAAGTCGGACTGGGAATGCGTATAGATCAGCTCATCGTCGCCGTCTAGTTTTAGCAAGCATGGCCAGCATACTGCGTGGTCTCTCATGGTTAACTCATTATTCATTGTTATTTAGAAACTTGACCCAGGTTGTTGCAAAAACGCTAACTCTTCGGGAGTGCTCTCTCTTCCCAGTATCGCATTGCGATGAGGATAGCGCCCAAACTGGTCGATGATGGCTTTGTGTTTTAGCTCAAAATCGTAGTTATTTTCAAGCCCTGATGCGCGGAACAATTTTTCAGCTTCGACATGAATGAGGCGAGATTCGCTGTGCATAAACGGCATGTACAAAAAACTTAGCTGCTCAGGCGCTAATTCTTTATCGTGACCTAACCGAATTGCCTCTTGAGCCAATGCTAATGCGAGTGGGTCTTGTGCAAACGCTTTTGGGGTGTTGCGATACACATTACGTGAAAACTGGTCGAGGACGATGATTTCGGCCAATCGTCCTTGTGCGCTGTCACGCCAATTAAACAGTTCACAACGAGCCGCTTGTTCTAATACCGAGGCAAATCGCGATGCAATACGCTTGTCCAGTTCTGGGTTGTTTTCAAACCAATTTTGGGGCGATAGCTCCTCGAACCAAAATTTGATGACTTCTTGGTACATGGATCTTCCTTCTTATTGCATTAGCTAAAGAATAAAAAGCCAGAAGGCGAGCTCCTGGCTTTCTGTGTTATCGACCGTAAGTCTCTACGATGTAACGTTCAAAATCGTCACACATTTGTTCGTCAGAGATGGCGTTGCTTGCCAGCTCTTTACTGCCGTCGACGACTTTAATCGCGGCGTTCAGTGAAGCGACTGATGCTCGTTCTCGCGTCGCAAGTGAGTCGATTTTCTTCTGCTGCACTTCCCATGCCTGTTCTGGCGACAGGTTACACACGTCTGCAAGGTACTTAGCATTAAAACCTTCACCAGTCAGGCTGACAATGGTTTCGTTGTGAGACAAGTGATTGCCTGCGTGCCAGTAGTGTTTTGCCAGCAGTGGGCCAATTTCTGGGTTATCCGTCAGGTAACCAAACTTCTCAAGGAAGTATGCACGGGTCTGATACACCGCCATGTGCGCGAGTAGATAACCTTGATACGCACAAGCCGCTTCGTCGGATAGCAAATGTGGAATCGCCATCAGTGGGCGAGGGCTGCATTCCAAACCAAGGATCTGTTTTTCACAATCGCGAGCCAGCTTAGTGATGCGTTCTGGCGTTAACTCGTCATCGCTCAATTGATACAACGCGCGCTCAAAATATGGTACAACCAAGATGCTACGTTCTTCATAAGCTTTGAATGGCTGACGGCTGTTGATCATTGCTTGAATAATCTCATCAGGCACAGAATTCCCTTCATCATCCAGTGCGTACTGTTTTAGCCAATCGGCATCGGTTAACAGGCTATCACAGAACATCGACTGAGTTTCTGCATAAGCCATTGACGTCGGCGCAAACTCCTGCGAGAAACAAGGCGCGTTCATTTTTACGTTCGCAAAGTGTGCTGCGTGGCCGCCTTCGTGGAACAGCGTGTTAATGCCATCATAGCCGCTGCCCACTTGGTCTGGCTTGGCATTACTGGTGAAGTTCACCTGCGCTGCGACCCATTCGCCTTGATTATAGAAAGAAGGGATAGGGCCGTGGCAGAACCCGTTCGGGTACTTACCTTTGCGATCTAGTAAATCCAGCGTTAGCGTCGCGCCAGAGTAATCAATATTTAGGCGACCAAATGATTCTACCCAGCGTCTCAGAGATTTTGAGAACGGCACGTATGGGTCAAGGTCACGCATAACGTCACCCGCGAATGAGTAAACAAAGTTGTAGCCTGCTAGTGCGCTTTCGCCTTTCTCTTTCGCCAAGTTTTCTAAGCTGTTTAGATGCGCATCTCGCGTGCGTTGTTCGAAATCTTCCAAAATCTCGAATAGCTGCTCAGAGCTCATCTTTTCCGTTTTTTGCACGGAGTAATCAAAGAAAGTCGCATAACCCAGTGAGCGAGCGAACTGGTTGCGCAGCTTGATCAGCTCTATAAAGCCGTTTTGCAGTAGCCATTGTTCAAGGTTCAGCAACGCTTGATGAGCTGATTGGCGAACTTCTTCATGATTGCTAGTGCGAATGGTTGAGCTTAATACTGGAAGTGAACCTTCTACTTGCTCGCCGTTCTCATCGGTAAATGTTTGTACGTGGTTCTGTTTTTTCTCGAAGAGCTCAGCTTCAAAGGTAATGAGCTGATTTTTCAACGCTTGTGCTTTTTCGCCCTCGATAGCGTGAGATTCAAACATCGCCAGCCAACCAGATAGACCCGTAATGGTTTGTTGTTTCTCTTGTGGGTCGGTAATTGAGTCCGCGGCTTCAAGCTGTTGTTTGATGGCAGTAATTTGCTCGGCGTTGCTTAAAAAGCTTGTCCATGCCGTTTGTGCTTGCGTCGAGCCATTATGGTCATCGCTGATCCCCATGTAAGTTTCCCAAAAGAAATCTTCTTTGGTGCGGTGAATCGCAAGGTAACGTTGATTGAGGTCGTTGAGGTAATCCGTTGCGGTCATTTTGATCCTTCAAATGGTTTCGTTATGTAGACAGTTGATTATTGCACGCTTGGTCGCGAGAAAGGAACGCTAATCTCATTTGTCGATTTTGCATCGCGTAAAGGTGATTTTACTATTTGTTTACATTTGGGTGAGTTAATAGGAGTTATGAGCTTGCAGTGTTAAGACTGGTATGGAGTTTACTGTTTATTAAGTAATTAATCTGCGGTGCGCTATCGATGATCCTTATCAGGTGTAATAAGATTTCCATATCGTGGCGATACAGTTGGAAACGATATGATAAATAAGACAAAAGTTACGTTATTGGCGGTAGGTACGATTTTAGTTGGATGTTCCACAGTCGCGCCACCAAGAAATGATGCGGTTGAAAGCATTCAACAAAAGTGTTCTGTGATTTTAAGCAATGATGTTGCGGGCGATCAGCGCTGGCAGACGTACAACGGCTTGCTTGTAGAATATGCCGTGCATGGCGTTAAGAGTCAGGCACAACTGGAACGTTTTGAAGCGTTTGTGCAGAGAGTGCAAGATGATGAGTCTGGACAGTTAGTTACAGAGTTGATTGAGGTCACCGACTGGGGATGCTCAAACGGCAATTATCTTGAAGAGATGAGCTTGTTTATTCAAGAAGTTCAAAAGTAAAAAAACCGAGCGTTAAGTCGCTCGGCTTTTCTGTTTGTGGAACGCTTTTGTACGCTGGTTCGTCAGGACGTTTACTCCTCTGGATACTCGCCCATACCTTGCGTTTTACCTTCCGCTTTCCAATGCTCTCCAGGAGCAAATGCTTCATCGCATAAATCTACGGTGTAGCCCATTTCTGTGATTTCCTTCAAAGTGAGGTTATCAGCAATATTTGCAACTTCCCCCGATTTATTCCGTAACTCCATGTTGATCTCTCCTCTGTAGGTAGACGAGTGGCATCAATGCACAGTGAAGAATGCATTGGTAACCTTTGTTCTAAGTATATAACCCGCTGCTAAAAATGAAGGTTTAATCCACTTTTTAAATATGGGTAATTGGATAATGCTTTGAGCTGCTTCCGTTATTTAGAACCGCAGCATCGCGATAGTTTGCCATTTGTGATTTATTGAGTGATTAAACGGTCAATTTGGAAACTCGAAATGGTGATTCTCGACCACGCTTTAGCACAACAAATTGTTGATAGAACCATGTCCATCATTGGTCACAATGTGAATGTGATGAACTCGGCAGGCATCATCATTGGCAGTGGCGACCCTAAACGTGTTGGGCAAGTGCATGATGGCGCGGTACTGGCGCTGAATCATGGCGATTCGCTAGAGCTTAATGAGCAGCAATGTTTGACGTTGCAGGGTGTCAAACCCGGTATCAATATGCTGTTGAAATTGCATGGTGACGTGGTCGGTATTGTTGGTGTCACAGGCGAGCCGGAGAAAATCCGAGATTTTGCCAAACTGGTTAAAATGACCGCTGAATTGACAATCGAGCAAGCCGCGCTGGTGGAAAAATTTCAGTGGGACAGACGTCATCGCGAAGAGTTTATTCTGGCTTGGATCAATGGGAAATTGACCGATGAAGAGCTGAAAGATTGGGCGATGCGTCTTTCTATCGATGTTACTCAACCACGGGTGGCAACGGTGATTGAAGTCTCGACGCCGTCGGCCTCAAAAAGCATGAAGAGTGTGCGCAATATTGTTGAACTGCTTGAATACCCAGAGCGTAACAACCTAGTTGCGATTGTCTCGGTGAATGAAATTGTGGTGTTGAAACCGTGTCATTCCGCCAAGCAGTGGGATAGCCAAGTTGAAAGTGAGCGCATTGATAAGTTGATGTCGCGTTTAAGCGATCACGATTCGCATACGTTTCACATTGCGCTAGGGCAGCTGTTTAATGAGCCTAAAGATGTCGCGTTGTCATACCAAAGCGCGAAGCAGGTATTAGCCATTGGCAAGCAGTTCTACCCAGAGAAACGTAAGTACCTGTTCGATGAACTTCGTTTGCCTGTTTTGTTAGCGCCGTTGGCGGATATTTGGCAAGGTGAACAAATTATTGATGGTGTGAAACGGTTGAAAGAGAAAGACAAATCTGGGCAATTATTGAAAACCCTAGATGCACTGTTTGAATGCAATGGCAATGTAACAGAATGCTCTCAAATGCTGTTTATTCACCGGAACACTCTGCGCTATCGGTTAGAGAAAATCACCGAGATAACAGGGCTACCAACTACCAATTTTGTGGGGTTAGCGGAGCTTTATATTGCGACTCGGCTCTCAAAAATGTCGTGATATTGTGCATCTGCACAATACGCGTCATTTTTTGACCACATCATTTGTCACTCCGCCTAAAGGAATTCTAAAGCAAACGATTAATAATTCATGCGTCCCTACATGTTGAGTGAGCCAACACGGACTCGCTCAGCAAAATAAGAATAAATGGAGTTATCATGAACCTTATATTAATCCTGCTCGGGGTGATCGCATTTATTGTGCTCACGACCACCAAATTCAAATTACATCCCTTTTTAGCGCTGATCATCGCGGCGTTCCTTGCGGCATTTGCTTACGGCTTACCGGCAGATAGCATTGCCAAAACCATTGCTTCTGGCTTTGGCGGCATCCTTGGTTACATTGGTTTGGTTATCGTTTTAGGTACTATCATTGGTGTTATTTTGGAAAAAAGTGGTGCGGCGATCACCATGGCCGATACGGTCATCAAAGTGTTGGGTGAGCGTTTCCCAACATTGACCATGAGTATCATAGGTTACATCGTTTCTGTTCCGGTATTTTGTGATTCAGGCTTTGTCATTCTGAACTCGCTCAAAGAATCACTCGCGAAGCGTTTAAAAACCTCAAGCGTTGCGATGAGTGTGGCGTTGGCAACTGGCCTATACGCAACGCACACGTTTGTGCCGCCAACTCCTGGCCCGATTGCCGCTGCGGGTAACTTAGGCCTGGAATCTAACCTTGGTTTAGTGATTGGTGTGGGTGTGTTTGTTGCAGCGGTTGCGGCGTTAGCGGGGATGTTGTGGGCGAACCGATTCCAACATGTTGAACCAGATGGCATTGAAGCCGCAGAGGAAATTCAGCATGATTGGCAAGCACTCAAAGCGTCTTACGGCAAATTGCCAACGGCGAGCCAAGCATTCGCTCCTATTTTTGTTCCAATCTTATTGATCTGTTTTGGCTCTATCGCGAAATTCCCAAGCCTACCGCTGGGCGAAGGTTTTGTGTTTGATGTTCTGACTTTCTTAGGACAGCCACTAACGGCATTGGTGATTGGCCTGTTCCTTTCTGTTCGCCTACTCAAGTCAGACAACAAGATTGAAGAATTTGGCGAGCGAATCAGCCAAGGTATTACGGCTGCTGCGCCTATTCTTTTGATTACCGGTGCTGGTGGCGCATTTGGCGCGGTATTAAAAGCCACGCCGCTAGGTGAATACTTAGGTACGACGCTATCGGCGCTGGGCGTGGGTATTTTCATGCCATTTATCGTTGCGGCTGCGCTAAAGTCGGCGCAAGGTTCATCAACGGTTGCATTGGTGACCACATCGGCTTTGGTTGCGCCTATGCTTACGCAATTGGGGCTCGATTCAGAAATGGGCCGCGTATTAACGGTGATGGCGATCGGTGCTGGTGCGATGACGGTTTCTCATGCAAACGACAGTTTCTTCTGGGTAGTTTCGCAGTTTAGCCGCATGTCGGTGGGCTTAGCGTACCGCGCGCAAACCATGGCTACGCTCGTTCAAGGTGTCACGGCAATGGCATTGGTGTACATTTTGAGCCTCGTTCTCTTATAAGTCTCTGGAAATACGTATGAAAGTGGTAATTGCACCTGATTCATTTAAAGAAAGCTTAACCGCCAAACAAGTGAGCGAGGCGATCAAAACGGGTCTTGCTCGCGTATGGCATGATGCTGAGTTTGTTACGGTTCCGGTCGCAGACGGTGGCGAAGGCACGGTTCAATCTTTGATAGATGCAACTCAAGGCGAACAAGTCTTCACAACAGTGACTGCGCCATTAGGGAATGATGTTGAAGCGTTTTATGGCATCCTCGGCGACGGCGAAACTGCGGTTATTGAAATGGCGGAGGCCAGTGGGCTACACCTTGTGCCGAGTGACGCTCGCGACCCAAAACTGACCAGTAGCATTGGTACCGGACAGCTGATCAAACACGCGCTAGACAGAGGCATTCAACGTTTAATCATTGGTTTGGGCGGCAGCGCTACCAATGATGGTGGCGTGGGCATGTTGACCGCGTTGGGGGTGGCGTTTCTTGATGACTCTGGTCATGCAATTACCCCAAATGGAGGCGGGTTAGCGGCGCTTGCGTCCATCGATATTTCTGGTCTTGACCCTCGTTTAGCAACTTGCGAAGTGTTGGTAGCGTGCGATGTTGATAACCCACTCTGTGGTGACAAAGGCGCGTCGGCTATCTTTGGCCCTCAAAAGGGAGCGACCGTATCAGACGTCACTCAGCTCGATAACGCATTGCGCAAGTTTGGCGAGTTGACGGAACAAGCGACGGGTAAGCATGTACTGACTCGTGAAGGGGCGGGTGCTGCTGGTGGTATGGGCGCGGCCTTGCTCGGGTACACGCCAGCACGTTTGCAACCAGGAATTGAGATTGTGCTTGAAACGGTCAAACTTGCTCAGCATGTTGAGGATGCGGATATCGTATTTACAGGCGAGGGTCGAATCGATCATCAAACCGCACATGGCAAAACGCCGATGGGCGTTGCTCAGGTGGCCAAGCAGTGTAATTTACCAGTCATTGCATTAGCAGGCTGTGTGGGCGACAACTATCAGGCGGTTTATGAGTGCGGTATTGATGCGGTGTTTGCTTGTGTACCAAGGGCGATGAGCTTACCTGAGGCCATGAAAGAGGCCGACGTCAACGTTGCTAATTTAGCCGAAAACGTCGCGAGAATGTGGCAAATTAAGTCGCACTGAAAGCGATGACGATATGAAAAACTCCACCTTTGCGTGGAGTTTTTTGTTGTTACCTGTTTGCGTGTGTCGGCATAAGTTCATTTAGTAAGAGCGAGTTAACAGGCATGCTTTGCTATCAATTTTGCCAGTGTTTGCATCGCGTGACCCCAATCGGTTTCATGACCAAAGTTTGCCACGCTGAGGCGTACGCAATGCCGATATTGCCCTTGAGTGCCAAATACGGTGCCGGGAAGTAGGCTGATTCTGTGCTTATTGCATGCTTGATACAACGCATAGCTGTCCGTGTCTTCGGGCAGTCGCAACCAAAGCAAGAACGAACCTTGCACGGCGTTGATCTGGTATCGATTTTTTAGAGGTTCGTATTCATCCAAGTATTGATGAAGCATCTGGATAAATCGGCGCATGTTGTTTTGATAAACCCGACCCATTCGCGCAGTATGCGTTCGATACTTGCCTGACGTTAGAAACGTTGCCACGGCGGATTGCATCAGGTTCAAACTGCCCATGTTCTCACACAGTAGATATTGCTCAATCTGATCTCGATATCGCCCCGCCAACATCCAACCAATTCTCAAACGCGAATCGAGCGTTTTGGATAACGAATTTACGTAAATTACGCGTTGCTTGTCATCGAGCAATCTCAAGCTTGGTAACGGCTTGTCATAGCTTAACCCGCCAAACACATCGTCTTCGATAATAGGAATATTGCCAGATGCCAAGAGCAATCGCTGGCGCTTTTCTAGCGGCATCATGGCACCAGTAGGGTTGGTGAAGTTTGGCGTTACGATTATCGCTTTTATGTCCCATGTCGCCATTGCTTTTGCTAAGGCTTCGGGGCACATACCGTCGCGTGGGCAACTCGGAATTTCCACCACTTTGAGGCCGAGTGATTCTAGCATCAATAAGTTGCCAAAATAGCAAGGGGACTCCACCGCGACGATATCGCCTTTTTGTGTCGTTGCGCGCAGCGCTAGGCTAATGGCTTGTTGCGCGCCGTGCGTCACCATGATCTCATCCAACTTGGCTGGCGTGCCCAAATCTTGTGTGATTTTCGCTAGTTGTTTGATTAAGAGGTGATCACCGGGTGGTAATTGGTAATGGCTCGGTACATGCGTTTGCTGGCGGCTGTGGCGGCCGATCTCGGCGTACAAGCTTTTGATCGCGGGGGAGTCAATGTTTGGGTGGGCAGAACCGGTAGGCAAACGCTCTTGGTATTCAGGGTACGTGAGGATTTCTTTGCAGATCGAGAGCAAATCCACGCGAGTCGGATCCGGAATTGAGCGAGAGGTCGGCAAGGCGACTTTAACTCGATAACCCGATTTGGGAACCGAGTACACCAAGTTTTGTGCTTCCAACTCTTGATACGCACGAATCACGGTATTTTTACTGACGTTTAATTCTTGGCTCAACGAGCGAATGGAGGGCAGTCGATCATCCGCCTGATAAACGCCACCACTGATGGCTTGTTTGAGGTGTTTTTCCACCACGAGGTACTTATTCCCTTCACCGCTTCCCAATAAATCTGTACCCATAAAAACACTTCCATCTGTCACTTTTTGAAAATACTGTACCTAATTACATTAGCAGTATCTCAAAACATAAAACAAGCGTGAGTGAGGCGATCATGTTAATCCGAGCCATCCCTTTTGTATTTGTCGTCCTTTGGGCTTCTGGATTCGTTGGTGCGCGTTTTGGTTTGCAATATGCCGAGCCAGCGACACTACTTTCTATCCGTATGGCATTCAATGTCTTATTGTTTTTGGTTCTTGTGGCGGTATTGCGTAGAAGGTTGCCGACAGGAAAAGATTTTTGGCACAGCTGTGTGGTTGGTGCGTTGATCCACGGTTTCTATCTGGGCGGTACTTATTTCGCTATCGCCTTGGGTATGCCTGCTGGGTTGAGTTCGTTGCTGGTGGGTATTCAACCGATTTTAACCGCGGCTTTGCTGGTGGCGTTTGTTCGTGAGGAATTTAAACCCTCGCAATGGTTGGGTTTGGCTCTTGGTTTTGTCGGTATCGCTATGGTGTTGATGGGCAAAATGGAGTGGCAATCCGAGCAGCATAAAGTGTTGGCCATTGGTTTGTGTTTGTTGGCTTTGGTTGGTATCACGCTAGGGACGCTTTATCAGAAAAAACATTGCCAACAAGTGGATATGGTGGGTGGTGCGACGGTGCAATATTTGGCCGCGCTCGTCATGTTTCTGCCCGTTGCGATGCAGTTTGAAACCATGCAAGTGCAGTGGGAACTGGAGTTTATTTTGACTGTGTTGTGGTTGGTCGTCGTGCTCTCTTGTGTAGCTATTCTACTGCTGCTGTACATGGTTAAGAACGGTGCTGCATCGAGCGTAGCTTCTGTATTCTACCTGGTGCCGCCAACGACGGCTATTCAGGCTTGGCTCGCGTTTGGAGAGTCATTTGATTGGATGGGGATTTCTGGTTTCGTACTGGCAGCTACGGCGGTGTATTTGGTGGTTAAAAAGCCGGATCTGACGATAAAGAAATCGATTCAAACAGAATATACCTAAATTGGGTAGGGACATTTGCGTGCCAGTGGGTACAATCTGCTTCATCTTAATCCGTGGAGCAGAATGATGAAGGTAAAGCCAGATCGAATGACCGCCATGCGTAGCATCATAGAGCAAGTAAAAGCGGAACTACCAATTTATGAACCAGAAACGTTTGTATGTGGACCAGAAGGGCAGTGCATTGGCTGTCCGAAGAAATTGTTGGAAATGGTCGATTCAGAAGTCACTTATTGGGAGTCAGCCATGGAGCGCGGCGTTGTTCCGCAGTTCGATGAGATTCGTCGTTTTGGCAAAATGTGCACGAATGTTCGTCGTGGTCTGGTGCGAAATAATGTGCCTTTACTCAGTAACTAGAGAGTAAAACCGTCTAATATCTGACACATAGCGTCGTTTTGTTACACTGCTCTTTGGCTGCTGTTCTCAAGTTTGAGTGGTGTTTGTCTCTTCTTACCCCTTAAGCCTTTAATCGTAAGAAATTGGCGATATATTGGCTCGGTCTCACATGGATGTGGGGCTAGTGTCTTGGGCTAGTTGAGATAAGAAACGTGAAATCAAAGGGATTTACGCTGATGGAAATCACCATAGTGCTTACCACTTTGGCTTTCATCGCATTAGCTGCTTTACCAGTACTACTCGATATTCATCGCCAAGCATACGCTGCGATGCTGCACAGTTCTCAGTCTTCTTTGGGTACGGCTCTCAAATTCTTTCATGCTCAATCAGTGATTGATAACGCTTACGGCCAAGAGCACGTTCACTACATTGACCGACATGTCAAAACACGCAAAGGCATGCCAGAAGCGAGTGCCGATAGTATTCGAGCTTTGTTAGAAATCGATCTACCAGCCAGAGGTTATTCGAAAATTGACGTGCCGTGCAAAGGCAGTGATTTTTGCATCATCGGTCTGCAGCACCCAAACAGTGCTCATTTTGTCGCTATTCCTGATTATCAGTTCTTAGATAAATCGGGTGTTGATCGCGTTGTGTACATTTGGCCGCAAGGTTACACACTGGCAGAAGAAGCATGCTATTTCTATTACGTGAATCAAGCCTCTAACGATTCAATTGTTCGAGGGCATGTGACGCAAGGGTGTTAACCCCGAATAAGTGTTGCGAACAACGGCTATCGTGACTCTACAAATCGGGGTTTTTCGAACGGCTTTGCGCTTTATACAATACCATTTTTTGACTCATCAAGACTTTACCATTTGGCAAGGTCACTTCCCCAAGTTCCCCCTGATGTTCAAATCCAAACCGTTCATACAAAGCAATCGCTGGTGTGTTGGTTGTGTATACGTAGAGTGCGATTTGGTCGTAACCAAATTCCCAACCACGTGCGATCGCGACTGCCAATAGTTTCCGCCCCAATCCTTTGCCTCGGTAGTTTTTGTCGATGTGAATACCAAGAATACCGACGCGAAGGCGTTGCCCTCTTTCGTAACCGCACATCTCAGCTGGGTAGATTTCAACACTACCGATAAGTTTTTGGCGGTCAAACGCGACAAACTGAGGGATGGACTCGTTTTCCACACGTTGCAGGATTCTGCGAAGCGTTGCGTTATCGGGTGCCGGAGAAATCAAAAATTCCCCTTCGGAGTACACTCGATTCCACAGCGCGGTGAAGCGCGCGATATCGCTCACCTTGATGGATCTGATTTGCATTCATCTTCCTTGATTAGTGCAGGTTAGTAACGGTTAGGGGATAAGCTCAGATAAACAACGAATTTGGTTAGGAATGGCTTCGGCTGGTGCATCAGCGCCCGTTGGGTTAAACCAAATTGTGTTTACGCCCGCTTTCATCGCAGGATAAATATCTTTGTGAGGTAAATCGCCAACCATGGTTATTCCACTCACGTTAACCCCTAACTGTTTTGCGATGGCGAGATAAAACTCAGGTTGGTTTTTAGCGATGCCGAGGTTGGCAAAACAAAAATAGCCATTTAAGTATTGGTCTAAGTCGACGCGAACAAATGCACGCTGAACCTCTTCCATGTTGGAATCAGATGCACTGGTCGCAATGTAGATGGGATGATTTTGGGAAAGTATTGCCAGTGTTTCTCTGGCTTGAGGAACTGCTTCTACGTGTTCCCAATCGCACATTTTTCCTTGTGCGTGAGGGAAATCTACCATCAAGGTGCTCCCCCAATCGAAAAGATAAATCATGTTCGAATCTCCTTATCCGCACATCATATCGTCTTTTTCTAAAATCAGGGGGGTAAATTGCATCGATAAATGCGATTTAGGTGGGTTTAGTCGTGAAAAGCGCTTAATTGTCGTTATCGTTACAAATGTTTCAGCATAATGCGTGAGTTAGTTTTAAAACCTTGATTATCGTAAAAGCGCTGTGCTGGCTGATTGAATTCCATCACTTCCAATCGAACTTGTGTGGCATTGGCATCGCGCGCCCATTGCTCACAGGTTTGGAGCAGTTGGCGGCCGATTCCTTGCTGCTTTTGCGCTTCATCGACAACAATTGTTCCCACGCGACAAATTGGGTCTTTGATCAGAAAACTGACGGTGTCGTTTTGGGTGATCATCGCGGTTAAGAAGCCGAGAATTTGCTGTTCGCGTTCGGCAATCAAAAAGAGTCGCTCTTTGTTCTCTAGTGCTTGTGCAAGAAATTTACGGTCAGCTTCTGAAGGCGCAACAAAGGCTTCTGGCGCATTCGCAAAATGCAGTGAATTAATTTGAAAATTAAGCTGAAAAATTTCGTCTAAATCATCGGGAGTTGCTTGTCGGATATGGACTTGCATTCTATCTGCCCCCTGCAATATCGATAAATGATCCTGTGACATAAGAGGCTTCGTCACTTAATAGCCAAGCGATCGCATTTGCTACTTCTTCTACCGTGCCACCGCGTTTAAGAGGAATTTGAGGGCTGAGTCTATCTACTCGGTTTGGTTCTCCGCCGTCGGCATGCATATCAGTGTAAATGAAACCAGGTCGAACGCCATTGACGCGAATATTGCGCTCTGCCAACTCTAGCGAGAGCCCTTTAGTTAAGGTATCCATCGCGCCTTTTGATGTGGCGTAATCGACATACTCAAATGGCGCTCCTGAGCGCGACGCTCCAGAGGAGACATTCACAATTGCACCGCCTGCACTGAATCGCCTCGCCGCTTCTCGACAGCAGAGAAAACAGCTATTCACATTGGTGTTCATTACTTTCCGAAAGCGTTCCAAGCTAATTTCTGACAAAGGCGATTGAGTAAATAGGATGCCAACGTTGTTGACCAAGTGCGTCACTGCACCAAATTCACGTTCTGTTTCATCAAACAAGGAGAGCACTTGCTTCTCATCGGCTACGTCTGCGGCGATGGCAATCGCTTTGCCACCGTTTGCTTGTATTTCTGCCACAACTTGGTCGGCGGCCTCTTGCTGAGTGCGGTAATTAACGCAAACGCGATAGCCTTGCTCGGCCAGCTTTTTCGCCGCTGCGGCTCCAATACCTCGGCTTGCGCCGGTAATGATGACTACTTTATTCAAAATACGTCCTTATTTATGTAGTGAGTAGATTTTATCGGCGTAGGGTTTGCCACCAATTTGGTATGCGTCTGGAATGACCTTAATGAGTTCGAAACCACATTTTATCAGGACACGCTCTGACGCAATATTGCCTTCAGTGACCGTCGCGGAAAAGTGGTTGATGTTATGTGTCGAGGTTGCCCAATATAGAAGCGCTTGAAGAGTTTCTGTTCCAAACTGTTGGCCATGAAATTCCGGCAAAAGTAAGTAACCTACCTCTGCCTTACCGTTTTCAATAGCAAAGCCAGTGATGCCGATGGGTTGTTCAGATTGCTTATCGAGTATTACAAGGCAAAGCCAATGCTGGCTATTTGGGGTCCATGGTAACAATCGCGAAGCAAATTTTTCTCTTATTTCTGTTTCGCTGGGACGATCGAAACAGAGCGCAATAACCTCTTGTTCGGAGAGTAATCGTTGAAAGAGTTCCCAGTCTCTGGCTTTGAGGGGGCTTAATTGGCTTCTGTGCGTCTCGATATAAACTGACATGCGTGTCCTTACTGCATCAATGTGGAGATTCAGTCTCTCATCCTCTTATCTGTTTAATCAAATAGTTGCATTCATAAAAGTGATTTGTGTGGTGAATAGTTGGCTGGGTAATGGATTATTGCCATATATTCATCTTTGAGATGCAAATAACAAAATTTCATACTTGAGGCATACAGAGCAACACGGAAATGATGTGGATCAAGAGAGGACTACCCATAAAGTAGTAATTTGCGATCTATAATTACATTTTATTTGGAAGTGTTGCTAATTATGTCAATAAAAAAACGATATGTTGCACTGCTGGTTGCTGCCGGCATTGGTGTGGGCTGGTTAACTTTGGGGGGGAGTGCGGCAGTAATGCATTACACCTCAGATACTGAATTTTGTCTCTCGTGCCACTCTATGGAAACCCCTTACAAAGAGTACCAAGGCTCAGTGCACTTCAGTAATGCGAAAGGCATTCGCGCGGAATGTTCTGACTGTCATATTCCTCAAGAACCAATGGATTACCTGATCACCAAAATTCGCGCGTCGAAAGACATCTACCATGAATTTGTGACAGGTAAGATCGACACGCCAGAGAAATATGAAGCACATCGTAAAGATATGGCTGAAACGGTATGGGCTCAGTTCCGTGAAAATGATTCAGCGACGTGTCGTTCGTGTCATGATTTCGATGCAATGGAAGAGTTTGAGCAATCACGTGATGCGGCGAAGATGCACGCTTACGCGAAAGCAAACGATCAAACGTGTATCGATTGTCATAAAGGTGTGGCGCACTTTGCACCAGAAGCAGAGCTAGACAGCAAGGCATTTGAAACGTTGATGAGCTTCACCACAAAAACATCACCTAATGCCAAGGTTGTTTACCCTGTGACTGAAATCGCAATGGGTGAGATGGGTAAAATTAACCCAACGACGAAGTTGGAAGTAATCAGCTCTGAAGGCGACAACCGCACTGTTAAGTTGAACGCATTCCAAATGAAAGGCGCAGAGCAAGTGCTTTACATGGGAGAAGGTCAACGTGCCATCGTTGCAACGCTAACAGAGCAAGGCCAACAAGCGCTTGAAACTGGTGAATTTGAGGCAGATGTTTACGGCAACGAATGGCGCGCGGTTTCTCTAACTGGCGCTATTGATTCTCCAGTTGTTGACACGCTTGAACCAGTATGGTCATACGCAGAAGAGTTGGACAACGTTTACTGTGCAACTTGTCACGCGAAAATTCCTTCAAATCACTTCACAGTGAATGCATGGGGACCGGTAGCGAAAAGTATGGGTGATCGAACTGATATTTCAGCCGAGAACCTAGAAATTCTAACCAAGTTCTTCCAGCACCACGCGAAAGATGTGGTTGGTCACTAACGATAAATAGAAGGATAAGATTATGACTAATATGACCCGTCGCGGATTTCTAAAAGGCACTGGTATGGCGGCTGGTGCAATGGCATTCACTTCATTTGCACCTATGTCTGTTGCTTCTTCTAATGCTCGCGGCAAAGGCATTCTAACGGCGGGCCGCATGGGCCCAATGCTGTGTGAAGTGCAAGACGGTAAGCTGGTTTCAACCACGAACGCATTGCCACAAACGGTACCAAACAGCCTACAAAGCACCGGTCCTGACCAAGTGCACACTAAAGCGCGTGTTAAGTACCCAATGGTTCGCAAAGGTTACTTGGCAAACCCATCAGCTCCCGAAGGAGTTCGTGGCAGCGATGAATTTGTACGGGTGTCTTGGGATGAAGCTTACAAGCTGATACACGAGCAGCACATGCGCATTCGTAAAGAATATGGCCCGGCTTCTGTGTTTGCTGGTTCTTACGGCTGGCGTTCAAGTGGCGTGCTGCACAAAGCACAAACCTTGCTGCAACGTTACATGAGCATGGCGGGTGGCTATTCAGGCCACTTGGGTGACTACTCAACGGGTGCTGCGCAGGTCATCATGCCGCACGTTGTGGGCTCTATCGAAGTATACGAGCAGCAAACCACGTACCCAGTGGTACTAGAGTACAGCGATGTGGTTGTGCTTTGGGGCTTAAACCCGATCAACACTCTAAAAATCGCGTGGAGCTCAACAGACTGTGCTGGTCTTGAGTTCTTCCATCAATTGAAAAAATCAGGCAAGACGGTCATTGCGATTGACCCTATTCGTTCTGAAACCATCGAGTTCTTTGGTGAGAATGCGGAGTGGATTGCTCCTCACCCAATGACCGACGTGGCAATGATGATGGGCATCGCACACACCTTAGTGAAACAAGGTAAGCACGATAAAGCCTTCCTCGATAAATACACCGCAGGTTACGACAAGTTTGAAGCGTACCTGATGGGCGAAGAAGACGGCGTAGAAAAATCAGCAGAATGGGCATCACAAATCTGTGGAGTACCTGCGAAGCAACTTGAGCTACTGGCTGACATCTTCAGTAAAAACCGCACCATGCTGATGGCGGGTTGGGGCATGCAGCGCCAACAATACGGTGAGCAGCGTCACTGGATGCTGGTTACACTGGCAACGATGTTGGGTCAAATCGGTTTACCGGGCGGTGGTTTTGGTTTCTCTTACCACTACTCAAACGGTGGTAACCCTGCTCGTGATGCTGGCGTACTTCCTGCGATTTCGGCATCGCTGGGTGGCGGCTCTTCTGCGGGGAACGACTGGGCGGTGTCTGGCGCGGTGCAAAGCTTCCCTGTAGCGCGTATTGTCGAGGCGTTGGAAAACCCAGGTCAATCCTACCATCATAACGGTCATGAACTGACGTTTCCGGATATCAAGATGATTTGGTGGGCAGGTGGTGCGAACTTTACTCACCACCAAGACACCAACCGTTTGATTAAAGCGTGGCAAAAGCCTGAGCTGATCGTAATTTCAGAGCCTTACTGGACGGCGGCTGCGAAGCACGCGGACATCGTTCTGCCAATCACCACATCGTTCGAGCGTAACGACTTAACGATGACGGGTGACTACAGTAACCAACACTTGGTGCCAATGAAGCAAGTGGTTGAGCCGCAAGGTGAAGCGCGTAATGACTTCGATGTATTCGCGGACATGGCAGAGATGCTAGCTCCGGGTGGCCGTGACGTATACACCGAAGGCAAAACCGAAATGGAATGGCTGTACGGCTTCTACAAGGCGGCGCAACAAGGTGGCCGTGGCTCTCGCGTAGCAATGCCGAACTTCAGCAAGTTCTGGGAAGATAACCAACTGATCGAGATGAAGTGGAACGAGAAGAACGCACAGTTTGTTCGTTACGCAGATTTCCGTGAAGACCCGATCATGAATCCACTCGGTACACCAAGTGGTAAGATCGAAATCTTCTCGAAAACCATTGAAGGTTATCAGTTGGAAGACTGTCCTCCACATCCAACGTGGATGGCACCAACCGAGTACACGGGTACTGCGAAAGATGGCGAGTTGCAGCTAATGACCGCTCACGCAGCGCATCGTCTACACAGCCAATTCAACTACGCGAAGATTCGCGAAGAGTACGCAATTGCAAACCGTGAACCTATTTGGATTCACCCTGAAGATGCGAAAGCGCGTGGTATTAAAACGGGCGATCTAGTTCGTGCGTTTAACAACCGTGGCCAAGTATTGGTTGGTGCAGAAGTGACTGACCGAATCAAGCAAGGTTCAGTGTGTATTCATGAAGGCGGCTGGCCGGATCTGGATCCGAAAACCGGCATTTGTAAAAACGGCGGTTGTAACGTGTTAACGTTGGATATTCCGACCTCTCGACTTGCAAACGGCTGTGCGGCGAACTCGGCACTGGTTCGTATTGAAAAATACACTGGCCCAGAATTAGAACTAACAGCGTTTGAACCACCAAGAAATGGCTAGAAAAAAGTAGCGCTTTAAAGCAAGAAGCCAGCGAATCGCTGGCTTCTTTTTTTATCTAGTAATCGTTCACATTAGCGCGAAGCAAGAGAAACAAACGGCATCTGTTTCTTAATCTGAAATGTCGGGAGTAAAGTAAATACAATCGCGACAAACAAGACTGAGCCTATTAAATCTTCAGGGCGATGCATGCCCAGCCATAAGCGGCTATATGCGACGCTCATTCCCCACATCCACAATGACAGTGCAGAGATATAGCACTTGTTCTGTAAGAACAAACCACCAAAGAAAGCCAAACAAATCGAAACGAAAATCGTATGGCCGGATGGGAAAGAATAGTCTTTCTCGCCTTGCCAATGGCGCGTTCGCCAATCACTGACGTGTTCAGAAATCTGGTTAATTACGTTGGCTTGCTGCTTTGTATCCAACTGATAAAACGTTTCTGGTGTTTCAATCAATTGTTCTGCTGCGAGCAATTCCGTGTAGGGACGCGGGCTTTCTGTCATCAGTTTTAGCCCCGTTTTGCTGGCAAAGCCAATCACAAGTAACAGCCCTAACATTGAGAGTTTTTGCATCCACTCAGTGCGATTTGGTTTAAAGTGAAATAAAGAAAGCAGTAGCAGTGTTAAGGTAATTAAAAAGCCTTTGCTGCCAGCAGAATCAGTGAGCAAAGTAAAAGTAATACCCAGACTTTCTGGCACCTGTGAAGTGAGATTGTGATAAGAGCCAAACAGCGACATTGGGATGATGCCAAGAACAAACAAGGCGAGCATCATCAATCCATATTTTTTGGTTTTCATTGAGAGCGTTTTGTTTTTATTGAGGGTTATTCAACCACGTGAAAATAAGGGGCTTATCTTACGTTATCTGGCGTGAAAAACTTATCAACGCTCTGTCAATTCGAGCGTGAAAGTGACATTGCAGCTCTTCGTTGTGAAAGGAGAGGTTGTTGAAAGTACTGAAAGGCAAACGCGCTCATCCATAAGCGCTTTGTTCAGGCGTGAGCAAGGTTAGCTCATCAACCCTAATAAATATTCCGATGCGGCTTTTGGATCTTCTGCGTGGCAAATCGCTGAAACCAAAGCTAAGCCATGAACACCAGTGGCGCTGAGTTGCGGAATGTTACTTTCGTTAATGCCGCCAATGGCAACAATCGGCAGTGAAGTCGTCTCTAACGCCATCTTCAAGCCATCAATACCCCAGAACTTCTTGGTGTTGGTTTTGGTCGGCGTCGCGAAGATTGCGCTCAAGCCGATGTAATCAATCGGAAGAGAGTCCGCTTCTGCAAGCTGCTCTTCATTTTCGATGGATAAGCCGAGGATTTTGTTTGGTCCAATCAACTCACGAGCGATAGTTGCGGGCATGTCTGATTGCCCGAGGTGAACCCCATCGGCATCAACTGCCAGTGCAACATCAACGCGGTCATTGATGATCAAAGGCACATTGGTATCTTTAAGGATGTCTTTCACGGCTTGAGCACGTTCGATAAACGCACGCACATCGCCGTGTTTTTCGCGGACTTGTACCATGGTCACGCCACCTTCCACGGCTTTTCTCACAACACGCTTTAGTGTGGCTAAATCTTGTTGGTCATCGGTGACCAAATATAAACGATAGGCGTTCATTTTGTTTCCTTTGGGCCTCTCATCTACAGGGAATGAGAGGCCGGTATTTGTTAGAGAAAGCTTAACTCACTTGGAGTTTTAGGCGTTTTGCCAGTGTTTCTTCATCCAGTTGGTAAAGCTCATCCAACAGGTTCATTTGCAGACTGCCTGGCCCTCGTGCTTGCTCAGCCGCAATTTCACCCACAACGCCCAGTACCGCCGCGGCAGCAAGTCCGGAGTGATCACCAACAGCAGCGAAAGCACCCGTCAGTGCCGTTAGTGTGCAGCCCATTCCGGTTACGTATGGCATCATCTCGTGACCGTTGTTTAGCTGCACAGTTTGCTCTTTCGTGATGATGTAATCAGTCTCGCCAGACATCACCACACTTGCACCATACTCTGAAACTAAGAAGTTCGCTGCGCCAAGTGCTGCGTCGCTGCTGTCTAACGCATCGACCCCTTTGCTTTGTGCTTGTTCGCCAGCGAGACCGATGATTTCTGAGGCGTTACCACGAATGATCAACTTGTCGGCAAGGCGTGCGATCTCACGTGATGTCTCGGTACGTAGTGAGCTTGCTCCGCAACCGACAGGGTCGAGTACAACGATTTTACCGTTGGCATTGGCTTGCTCTACGGCATAGCTCATACGTGGTGTCCAAACGCTGTCTAGGGTACCGATGTTGATAACCAATGCGCCAGCGAACGACATTATCTCTGTCATCTCTTGTTTGGAGTGCGCCATGATTGGAGAAGCGCCGATAGCCAATAGCGCGTTTGCCGTGTTGTTCATCACCACGTAGTTAGTGATGTTGACGACTAATGGCTTTTGCTGGCGTACTGCGGTTAATGCTTGGGTGATTTGTTCAATTAACATGAGACTCTCCGATTAATCTTGCTGAGCGTTTAGACCTTGTTGCCAGAATGCCACTTCCATACGCGTTGCAGTTTTGAATACCTGAATCAGGTTTTGACCACGCTGACTATTGATATCGATTTCCGCCAATAACTGATTAAAGTGTTCTGCACCTTTTGCGACACCAGATTGGAATTCCTCACCACCGTAGAGGTTGATCCAACTTGCGTATGGGTTACCTTCGAGCACAGTGCTTTCGTCTTCAATCAGCATCTTACCGATTACGGCATAACCGATAGAGCATGGTGCTAGTGCCGCGTATAGATCAACAAGATCGCCCGTCATGCCAGCATCTAATACGTAACGGGTGTAAGCCACAGTGCCGAAATCTTCTGGCTCGTTTTCTAAGTCGGATTCTGTCAGTCCCCATTGCTCACAGTAAGTCACGTGGTGGGCGATTTCAGAATCGAGCAATGCGTGTACGCTTGGTAGGGCACGGCGCATGTCATCCAAAGTACGTGCTTTGTAGATCGCTAATGCGTAAGCTCGTGCGTACTGCTTTAGGAAAAGAAAATCCTGCTTTAGGTAATGCAGAAAACAAGGCTGAGCCAGAGTGCCTTGCGCCAATTGCTGCACGAAAGCATGCTCAGTGTATTCTTGCCAATCTTGGCGGCAAGCGTCGATCAAATCTTGGTATTTCATTATGAGTATCTCGTTATCAAAAGACCCTAGGCTTAGATCCTAAGGTCAGTAGAATTAGTCAAAGCTCGGTACGTAATCTTTCGCTTTTGGCAGTGTTTCGATGATGTTTTGTGAATACATGAACTGCGCATAATCATCGTAGCGTTTCAGATCTACTGCGGATGGACGAAGAGCGAAACGAGTTAGCGTGTCGTTCCAAGCGCGTTGGTTAAGCTCGTTGTTGAGCGTGTCTGGTGAATAAGCCACGAACTCTTTCCACGACTCTTTTGGATGGTTAACGATGTAAGTGGTCGCTTGCTCTAGTGCTTTGTTGAATGCCTTGATGGCTTCTTTGTCGTAGTTTTTTGCATTGGCTACGAAGACTAACTCGTCATACGCTGGCACGCCGTGTTCTTCAGGGAAGAAGGCCTTAGCTTTATAACCTTCTAGTGCCAGTTGGTTGGTTTCGAAGTTACGTAGACCGCCCCAAATCGCATCCACCTTGCCAGACGCAAGAGACGAAGACAGCGCCCAACCTACGTTGATGATTTGTACGTCAGAAAACTTCACGTTTTCTTGCGCTAGCATGGTGCCGATTGTCGCTTCTTCGTTGCCTGCGATCGCAATACCGATCTTCTTGCCTTTTAAGTCGCCAAGGTTTTCATTCTTACCGTTGTCCAACACCATCAACGTGTTGAGTGGCGTAGCAATCAAAGTCGCAGAGCGGATTAGTGGCAAACCAGCCGCGACATCGATGGTTAGGCTTGGTTGGTAAGAAATCGCCATGTCGACTTTACCCGCCGCGACCAACTTAGGTGGCGTGCTTGGATCTGCCGGCTCCTGAATGTTGACCTTCAAACCTTGCTCTTTGAAGTAACCACGCTCTTTGGCAATCACGATAGGACCATGGTTTGGATTGACGAACCAATCCAACATCAGTGTCATCTCTTTTTCAGCGGCAAGAACGTTGGTTGATACCACTGAAGCGAGTAGAGCAGCAGCGCTCATAAGTTTGTTTTTATTCACGGGGTTCTTCCTTTTCTTTCCCAATTTTCTTTGGTTATTTTCTGTAATTATTTGCTTTCCCAAGGGATGGCTTTTTTCAATAACTTATCGGTGATGAAGTAGAGTGAGATAGACAGTACGGCGAGGATAAACAGCGCCGCAAACATCTCGTCAATGATCATGCGAGCGTTGGCTTGGAGCATCAGATAACCCAAGCCTTCGCTTGAACCTACCCACTCACCGACCACTGCTCCAATTGGCGCAATAACGACGGCAACACGAATACCTGAGGCTAAAGTTGGTAGTGCGGCTGGCAATTGAATATGACGAAGTAGCTGCCATTTAAACGCGCCCATGGTCTTGGCAAGGTCGAGGTAACCTGTTGGCGTATTGCGCAAGCCGTCATAGCAACATGTCGTGACGGGGAAAAAGATGATGATCGCCGCCATGACTACTTTTGATGCAATGCCGTAACCCAGCCAAAGCATGAGCACTGGCGCGATGGCGAACACAGGGATCGCTTGGCTAGCAATCAGAATAGGCAATAACCAACGCTTCAGCGGCTCGAACATCAGCATTTGCAATGCGAACAGCAAACCCATCGATAATCCAAGCGCCAAGCCAAATAAGATCTCTTGCGCGGTAACCCAAGTATGTTTGAGCAGGACATCGTAACGAGTGACCAATCTATCCAGCACTTCAATTGGTGAAGGTAAGATGAAGCTTGGCATGTCGAATATCACCACGACCAACTGCCACAATCCCAAGATCACCGCTGTGCTGATAACTAAGCGCAGAGCCGGATGGGTCACGCGTTCTTTTTTACTAATACGTGCCGAAACGGAGTTGTACTGAGTCATATCACTCATAGTCTTTCTCCAATTGATCCAAAATCGCTTGTTGAAGCGCGGCGCACTCTCCATCGAGAACTCGGGGCGGCTTGGAGTCTGGAACGACCAAGTGCTGAGCTTGCGCAGGTGTGCCTTGCAACACATAGAGTTGGTGAGCTAATCGCACCGCTTCTTGTGGGTCGTGGGTAATCAGAACAACCGTCTTATCTTTCAGCAATTCGGCAGACAAGGTTTGCAACTTATGACGAGTAACCGCGTCCAGTGCAGAGAAAGGCTCATCCATCAGAACTAGAGGCTTGTCTTGCATCAGAGTGCGAGCAAGGGCAACACGTTGTCTCATGCCGCCAGAGAGCTGAGCTGGCTTAGCATCCGCGTAATCGGCGAGTCCCACTTGGCTTAGTAAAATCAGTGCACGTTGTCTATTTTTCTCTGGTGCTTGCTCTTGAGAAAATCGAGAACTGAGGCAGACGTTGTCTAACACATTCAACCACGGTAGCAATAAATCCTGCTGAGCCATGTAAGCGATACGGTCATGCAGTGCAGCGCCATCCGTTGTGATGAGTTCGCCATGCCAGTCAACTTGGTCATCCAGCAGGCCAGCTAAGTAACGCAATATTGTGGTTTTCCCGCAGCCACTTCGTCCGAGTAATACCGTCCATTTACCGACGGGAATGGTCATGTTCATTCCTGCTAAAGTCGGTGTTTGGCTATCTTTGTATCGCAGACTAGCATCGGAAAGCTGAATGCCAATCGCGTTAGCGAACATAAGTATGACCCGCAAAAAAGTGGTTCACAGGGCCATGGCCTTTACCTACATCCAATTCATCAGCGTGTGCGATAGCTTGGCTGATGTACTGCTTACCCAGGTGCACCGCTTTGTGTAGGTTGTTGCCTTGGCCAAGATAAGACGCGATAGCAGAAGACAGCGTGCAGCCTGTGCCATGAGTGTTTTTGGTTGGAAAGCGTTTAGCGCTGATTAACTCGGCACTGTCTTGCATGATAAGCAGATCGTTGCTGTTTTCATTTTCTTCAAGGTGACCGCCTTTGAGCAGAATAGCTTTGGCGCCAAGCGCACGAAGGTCGGTAATCATATCGTTCATTTCAGATTCTGATTGAGGCATTGGCTTACCCGTCAATGCTGCGCCTTCGGGTAGGTTAGGGGTAATGATGTCTGCGAGCGGAATCAATTCTTCTTTTAAAGTGCTGATTGCCGACTGTTCCAGTAATAGATCACCGCTAGTGGCCACCATTACAGGGTCAATCACGAGGTGTTTTGGCTGGTATTGCTTAATTTTGTCTGCAACGACTTTGATGATGTTGGAATCGGCCAGCATGCCCACTTTGACTGCAACGATGTTGAGGTCGGTAAATACTGCATCAAGTTGGCTCTCTACATGGTCGAGAGGAATGGGGAAAATCGCAGAAACGCCTTGGGTATTTTGCGAAGTAATCGCCGTGATTACCGAGCAAGCAAAACTGCCGGTTGCGGACATCGCTTTGATGTCGGCTTGAATACCTGCACCGCCACCACTGTCTGAGCCCGCGATGGTCAATACGATAGGGGTAGGCAAGGCTGGCGTGTGATGTGAATGAGGTTGTGATTGCTGCGTCATGGTCGCTCCTACTACAAGACGTATAGGAACTGACTTTGACCGTTGCAGATAGATCGATTTTTCGATCGCTATCGCTTACCTAAGAGGGGCGACGAAAGGCAAAGTGTGCATAGTTCCCTACGTCAGTGCTAACTGAATCAGGTTCAACGGGTCTCGAATTTCGATCTCAGCCAACACTTGTCGTGTGGCCCCCCGACTATTTCGTTCGGATGATAGCAGGACCATTGCGGAAGGGATACGTTTTTTGAGCGTAATTATAATGAGTATTCAATTATGCGAGGTGAGTGATAAAGTAAGCACCTAAATGGTTTGCTGTGTGGAATTTACTAGTGCAACGCTCTGGTGAATGAGCAGAACCTGAAATATTTAATAAATAATCGTGGTCTCGTTAAGCAAGGATTAGCACAAAACAAGGTTAAAAAACTGTTAAAATTTAACGTGTTGCCAATTTAACTTTGTTGAACTTTTTCACAGTTAATTAGGAAGGCTAAGACGATCATCGAGCAAGGAGACTTCATGCTTAATTCTGTAACAGCGAAGTCAGTGATCGATCATGCACTCTTTTTGGGGGCTGATTTCGCTGAACTATTCGTTGAACATCACCAAACCAACACTGTCCAGATCTCATCTGGTGAAGTGGATAAGGTTAACTCGGGTATCGATTTTGGTATCGGTATTCGTCTTTTTTTCGGTCATAAGGTGCTTTACGGTTACACCAACAGCACAGATGAAGCCGAACTAAAGCGCGTAACCTCGCTGCTTGCTGCAAAAGACAAGCGTGAGCAAATCGCGTCAGCGGGTTCTTTGAATTTGAACCGCTACCCAATCCAACATGGTTGCCGCATGTCGCTAAGTAAGGATGCTAACCTAGATTCAAAAATCGCGTTTCTATTGAAAGTTGACCAAGCCGCACGTGCTGAGAGTGAGCATATCAGCCAGTTTATTGGCAGCGTTCTTCAGCGCGAGCAACAAGTGTCTATCTTCAACTCAGAAGGTCTACACGTTGACGATACTCGCCACTACATTCGTGTTGCTGGTAACACTGTCGCGCAAAAAGGTAATGAGCAGTCTTCTGGTATGGAAGGTCCTGGCGCTCTTGCTGGTTGGGAATTCAGTGAACAGCTTGATGCCAAAGAGCTAGGTCAAACTATCGCGCAGCAAGCGTTAGTAAAACTTGGCGCGGATGCTTGTCCATCGGGTGAAATGCCGGTGGTGATTGGTAACGGCTTTGGCGGCGTTATCTTCCATGAAGCATGTGGTCACTTGCTAGAAACCACTTCAGTTGCGAAGAAAGCATCAGTCTTCCACGACAAGATGGGCGAAATGGTTGCTCACACCGCAGTGAATGCAGTCGATGATGGCACCATGACCAACGAATGGGGCTCGATTCACATTGATGATGAAGGTATGAAGACTCAGCGCACTCAACTGATCAAAGACGGTAAGCTAACCAGCTTCATGGTCGATAAAATGGGTGGCATGAAGACAGGTTATGAGCCTACGGGTTCTGGTCGTCGTCAAAACTACAAGTTCGCACCAACCTCGCGCATGCGTAACACCTTTATCGAAGAGGGCGAGCATTCACTTAATGACATGCTGGCAGGCATCGAACGTGGTATCTATGCGAAGAAGATGGGCGGTGGCTCTGTTCAACCGGGTACGGGGGAGTTTAACTTTGCTGTTCGTGAAGCCTACCTCATTGAAAATGGCAAAATCACCAAGCCTCTGAAAACAGCAACGCTGATCAGCACGGGTCCAAAAGTGTTGAAAGAAATCAGCATGGTCGGCAAAGACATGGCGCTTGCGCCGGGCATGTGTGGTTCCGTGAGTGGTTCAGTACCAACAACTGTCGGTCAGCCAACGCTGAAAGTAGATAACATTCTGGTAGGAGGCGGTAACTAATGAGCCAAGAACAACAACTTCTTAATGCGGTTGATTACGTCCTATCAGAAGCAAAACGCCAAGGTGCAGAAGCGGACGTCATTGTAAACCGTAACAGTAGCTTTTCTTTGAAAGCGAACCAAGGAAAGCTGGATGAGTACAAAGTAAGCTCAAGCCAAGTTCTGGGTGTTCGTGTTGTGAAAGATGCGCGTGTTGCAACAAGCTATTCTGAGTCGTTAGAGCAACCAAGCTTGGATTTGATGCTGACCAACGCACTGCAAAGCGCTCGCTTTTCCAAGCAAGATGAACATCAGACGATTAGTTGCGTGAACAGTCAAATCGCGACTGATGTTGCTGAGATTGCGCAAGAAGATACAACTTCTGTTGACGAAAAAATCGAACTGTCTCTCGCTCTTGAGCAAGGCGTAGTGGCTCTGCCTCACGCCTCTAGCGCACCTTACAATGGTTACAGCGATGGCGAAACACAACTGATCATTGCCAATACTCAAGGCACATTGTGTCAACACTTCGAGCGCTCGTTCACTTGTTACGCGTATACCTTGTTTGAAAAAGACGGCAAACAGTCAATGGCGGGTAGAATGTCACTGGGTCGCCGTTTTGATGAGTTGAATCCAGCTTACTGTATCGAGGGTGGCTACAACCTTGCTCGCGATCTTCTTGAAGGCGCACCGGTTGCGACGGGTAACTACCCTGCTATCTTCCACATCAATGCGCTAGCAAGTTTATTCGGTGCTTTCGGCAGTGCTTTCTCTGGCGTAAGCGCGATGAAAGGCATTACGCCACTGGGTGACAAGCTTGGTCAACGTGTTGCGAGTGATTTAATTACCTTTACTGATACGGCTTACATGCCAAATGGTATGGCAATCGCGAGTTTTGATAGTGAAGGCTTCGCTACTCAAGATAATGTCATGATTGCTAATGGTGAGTTGAAAACCTTGCTACACAACAGCCAGACCGCAAGTTACTTGGGCGCAGTCTCGACAGCAAGTGCCGCTCGCGGTGCAAAATCGAGCCTAGACGTATCAGCGAATCACAAAGTGATTGCGACAGGCAACAGCAGTGCGTCAGAAGTAAAAGCGGGTGAGTACCTAGAGTTAGTCGAGCTTCAAGGTGTCCATTCTGGTGCGGATGCAGTGAGTGGTGATTTCTCATTTGGTGCGAGTGGCTTCTTGTGCTGTGATGGAGAGCGCGTTCAACCAGTTCGTGGGATCACGGTAGCGGGTAACTTCTACAAGATGCTGCAAGAAGTTGAGGCAGTGGGTGATACTCAGTTAATTAACGATAGCCGAACTTTCTTCTCGCCAGACGTTCGTTTTGCTCGTTTGAGCATTGGTGGTAAGTAAACTTAGCATCCCTATAGAAACAAAAAAGAGGACTCAATGGAGTCCTCTTTCATTACCTAGCAACGTGTGCGCGAATAACTAGAATTCGCGTATGTCCAACTCATTGTGGATCAATACCACACACTGAGAAGCGAAAAGCATCTTAGGACCTAAGCTGATCTTCTCTGTGCCAAGGCGCTTTAAGCTGTTAAAAGACTTTTTCGGCATCGGTATATGGTCAGTTAGCAAGAAACATGGATTTTCACCAATTTCTGCATCACGAACAAATTCGCCTTTCTTATCCAACATATATAGTTGGTGATCTTCTGCCAGCTCTTGTACTAGGCGTTCAAAGCTCACTGTACGAACGGTAATACCAGGTTCGACTTCACGAAGTTGCTCTTTACCCATACCAACCGAAGCATCCAAAGCGCGAGCCACTGCTGCAATCAAGGTTGACTCATGGAAGCCGCCAATGTTGGTGATGTCGTTGGAGCGAATAGTAATGGTGCGTGAGAAGTCTTTTGTGCTTTCCAAAACCAAGTGAACAACCACATCTTCACGGTGTGATTGAGCAACGAACATAGTGTTCATCATGGTATGAGCAAGAATCTCTGTATGCGCTTCATTACCAACACCTTCTAACAGTGCTTTGCTGGTGGTTGGCGCCGCGCGAGCTCGTAAAACAAAAGAGCGCATGAATTTAGCCTCTATATAGGAAGAGTGAATGCGCGGAAGTATATACCCAAGCAGGGAAGGGATGCGAGTTTAATAGCAAATGTGAACTTACTTACAAAGCTTCGATTGTCGTGCGGAGTGCGCTGGTGAAAATAGAGGTAACCTGTTAGGAGCGGTATATGGAAATCAAACAGATAAATAAAGACATTTATAAAAAGAAAGTAAACCTTGTGATTGGCGGTTTTGTTGCGTTGCTCGCCATCTCCTCTCTTGCCTTTAGTACCTTGTTGATTGTTTTGTTTGGCAACACTGAAGTCGTACCAGAACAATCAACGGGCAATTTCCATTGGAATTTGATTGGTGTCGTTCTCGCAGTTGCAACTTCCCTCTCTTTATTGAATCACATTAAAACTCGACCATACATGGAAGAAGTGCTGTACGTTTGGAAACTCAAGCAACTGCACAACAAAATCTTTCGTAAACTAAAAAGCATTAAAGCAGCCGCGAGCAATGACGATGTAAAAGCGCTCACTACGCTTAAGTTCTATTACACCACGCAACGCCAAGTGTTTGAGCTAGACAACAACACATTAACGATGAGCAGTGTAAATAAAGAACTAGAGGCTATCGAGCAAATCGAAGCGGCGCAATCACTGAGTCTCGATATCACAGGCTTTGAAGAGTCTTGGATAGACACATATTGATTGCCTATTTGCTACTTGAAGTTAACAACTGAGTGCTAAAAATAAGCGTTTGAGTGAGATTTAATCATTCGACGCTTTTTTTTGAATTTTTTTCTGAAAAGGGGTTGCTAAGAAAAATCATCTCCCTATAATGTGCCTCCGTTGTCAGGGCAAAGCGGAAACGCAAAAGCGGTTGGCAAGAAGGCGAAAGAAAACTTCTAAAAATTAATTTAAAAAAGTGTTTGACACTGAAAATTAATTCCTTAGAATACGCCTCCGCTTCGATAGCAAAGCTTACGAAGCAAGCTCTTTAACAATATAGACCTATCAATCTGTGTGGGCACTCGTTGATGATAATCCAAATAGTTTCTTCGGA
>NZ_JAWOWP010000027.1:0-38490 GCF_033340555.1 Vibrio sp. 1069 | reverse complement strand
TGTTTCCGAAGAAACTATTTGGATTATCATCAACGAGTGCCCACACAGATTGATAGGTCTATATTGTTAAAGAGCTTGCTTTACGAGAAGTTTTTCTCTCAAAGCGGAGGTGCATTCTAGCGATTTAATTGACAGTGTCAAACACTTTTTCAATTTTATTTTTCGTAGAAGCTTTCACCTCTCCGACCCTGCTGAAGCCTTATCGCGTCTGCCGTGTCGGTGGATGCGCATTATAGGGAACTCAGATCCGTTCGCAACCCTTTTTTGAAAAAAAATGGAAAAAAATGCCTGTTCGATGACTATTTCATCAAAAAAGCAAAAAAGAGGGTAAAAAACCCTCTTTTTCTGCCTTAAAAGCCGTATTTAAATGAATGCGTACGCGTCTGCGAACATACGTTCGCTCTTCGCTTTCTTGTTCTGAGTGAACTGTTCACGTGCTGCGCCAGCCATTTCAAAACGACCTGCAATATAGATATCGTAGTTTTCTAAGCTTTCGAAATCTTCAGCTACAGCTTGTAGCACGTTACCAACTTTACCTTGCCAGTCTGCAGGAGCTTCTTCTACTACTGGCACAAAGTGAACATTGGCAAACTTGTCGGCAATCTCGACCAGTTCGTCTTTAGCATAAAGCTGGCAGTTATCGCGCGCCCCCCAATATAAATAGATAGGATTGGTTTTATTCTGCGCTACGCAGTGATCCAGAATCGAGCGAACGTAACTGAAGCCTGTACCACCAGCAATTAATAATAATGGGCGTTCGCTTTCTTCTTGAACCCAAGCATCGCCATGTGGCGCATCAATTTCAATCTGACCATCAGTTTCAAGCGCCGCTTGCATTGCTTCGACAACTTCTTGTGCATAAGCGTTGTGTTCCGCCGCACCGATGTGCAGTTCAAGTTCACCTTCATGACGACAAGGGCTGCTTGCGATAGAGAAAGGACGTTTGTCTTTTTCACCCATCACCACCATTAGGTACTGACCCGCTTTAAAAGGCACTGGTGATTCTGGATGAAGAAGGATTTGGTAAGTATTACAAGCTAACGGCTGAATAGACTTTACTTTACATTGGATGGTCATGGTGTTCCTCTCGCTTACTCATCAAAAGTAAGCACTAAATTACTTTCTGTATAGGCTTGGCAAGGGAATATCCAACCTTGCTGTTGCTCTTTTTCGGTTAGCATCGGTTCGAGGTGGTAACTCACCTCGCCCGTTAGCTTTTTACACATACACATGGCGCAAGCGCCAACTTGGCAACGGTGTGGGAAGCGAATATTGTTGTTGAGCGCAGCTTCCAACACCGTCTCCCCTTCTTTTACTTGGAACCTAACGTCCATTGGTAGAAGGTGGACTTGATGACTCATAGAATACCTAACTGGTCCCAAATCTCATCGACTTTAGCCACAAGTTTAGGATCTTTTTTGATAGGCGTACCCCACTCGCGCGTGACTTCAGATTCGAACTTGTTGGTCGCATCCAGTCCTAATTTGGATGAACTCTCAGTCTTACCAAGCACTTGAATCGTGTCTCTATCTGGGTCCATTCGAGTTGTCACCGCCCAAATGATGTCATTCCAATCTCGTGCATTAACGTCATCGTCGCACAAAATGATGAATTTGTTATCCGTGTACTGAGCAAAGAAGCCCCATAGATGTTCCATCAATTCTTGGGATTGACCAGCTTGGTCTTTCTTCATAGTCACGACAGCAAATTGGTTGTTTGCTGTAACTGGAAGATAGACGTCAACAATCTCAGGGCGTTGCTGTTTCAACTCATTTAGTTCTGCTTCGGTAATCGTTTTGCTGTCTCGCTCAGTGACCTCGGTTCGCGTCGCCAGCTCGGCATCCCATTTAATGGTCGCATCCAAGCCCATTTTGGAGCCAAGCCCAACCACTGGTGAAGCAAAGTCGAGCGAGTCGATTGGCGTGTTATCTATCATCAAGGTATCACGTACAGGATCCATATGCTCTGACATGGCTTTCACGACATCATTCCAATCTCGTGCGTTTACCGATTCATCGCACACAATAACAAACTTGGTATACATGAATTGACGTAAGAAAGACCACACGCCCATCATTACGCGCTTGGCATGTCCTGGGTACTGCTTCTTCATGGTGACGACGGCCATTCGGTACGAACAACCTTCTGGCGGAAGATAGAAGTCTTCAATCTCTGGGAATTGCTTTTGCAGAATAGGCACAAACACTTCGTTTAATGCCACACCCAATACAGCTGGTTCATCTGGCGGACGACCTGTGTAGGTGCTGTGATAAATAGGGTCTTTATGCATAGTAATGTGCGTAATAGTAAATACGTGGTGCTTTTCTTTTTCGTTATAGTAGCCAGTGTGGTCACCGTAAGGACCTTCATCAGCAAACTCGTTCGGGTCGATATAGCCTTCCATCACGATTTCCGCGCTCGCTGGCACTTCCAAATCGTTGCTGACTGACTTCACGACTTCCGTTTTGCTTCCACGTAGCAAACCTGCAAATGCGTATTCCGATAGCGTATCTGGCACTGGTGTTACTGCGCCAAGAATGGTTGCTGGGTCTGCACCAAACGCGACCGAAACTGGGAAAGGTTTACCTGGGTTGGTTTCCATCCAATCGCGCAGATCAAGCGCACCACCACGATGGGCTAACCAACGCATGATGATTTTGTTCTTGGCAATTTTCTGCTGACGGTAAATGCCTAGGTTCTGACGTTTCTTACTTGGACCTTTGGTTACGGTTAAGCCCCAAGTAAGCAGCGGCGCTACATCTTCTGCCCAGCAGCTCATTACCGGAATTTTATCCAAGTCGACCTCATCACCTTGCCAAACAATGTCTTGGCATGGTGCTTTACGTAAACGCTTAGCCGGCATGTTCAATACTTGTTTGAACACAGGCAGTTTTTCTAAAGCGTCTTTGAAGCCTTTTGGTGGCTCAGGTTCTTTTAAATAAGCCAGCAGCTTACCGACTTCTCTTAATTCTTTAACGTCTTCACGTCCCATGCCGATTGCGACACGCTCTGGTGTACCAAACAGGTTAGTCAAAACAGGTACGTCGTAGCCGATTGGGTTCTCAAACAACAGCGCAGGTCCACCAGCACGCAAGGTGCGGTCGCTGATTTCTGTCATTTCATAAGCGGGATCGACAGGGTGAGTGATGCGTTTAAGTCGACCTTTCTGTTCTAGGTGGTCGATAAATTCGCGTAAATCCTTAAAACTCATAGGCCTTCATGCTGGCTGATTAAACTGTCCGCAGTATAACAAATAGGAGGACGCTAAGATCCTCCTATTTTGTGTGGGTATGTGAGCAAGATTACTTTAATACTTGTTCAATCTGCCGAGTCTTTATCTGATGGTTCGAAGATACTAACTCTTCCAACCAGGTTTGATGCCCTTGTTGAGCAAGCTCTCGAGCAACCATGGTTGCTTCTTCTGATAACGCCATTTTTCTAACTAGAAACTGCTTTACTTGCGGAGATAGAGGGTTAGATTTTGTAAGTAGACTAATAGCTTCTGGCTTGAGTGATGGGTTAACTGTGGCATTCATCAATTGCTGAATGGAAAAAACGTCTCCAACCGCAGCTAAACGCTCAAGTTCGGACTGGCTGTTGTAATCGGCTTTCATCCGCCAGAGTAAGTTGTACACTTCCTCATCCTGACTAACTTGTGCCAACCTGACTATCACGGCCGTCGAGGGTAACCAACTGGTCACATTTGCTTTGGTTAACTGGGCCGCTAATGCAGCAAGCGCGTTGGGTGATAAACTGTCTAACTCTCGAATCAAAAGCGCTTCACGCGCTTGAGCTTGTTGAGATGGCCCTGTAAGCCATTGCTTTAAGTTAAGCTCTCTTCGTTCAGCTTGTAAGACAAAGTCCAAGGTACTTTGGTCTTGTTTCCAACGCTTAATCAAGCGACTCGCAATAACGGGAAAGTTAAAAGCGGGTACACTAAATTCATACCCATCACCTCGCTCTAACACTTGATAAGTCGGGGTCATACGGATCTGGGACTCAACAAACAGAGCCATTCGAGGCGTGAGAATCACATCTTGCTTTTCAAGCTTTTCCAATAATTGAAAGCGCACCACCTCTTGTTGAGGCAAAGCAAGTCTATCAAGGGCAAATTTAAGCGAGTCGACTTCATCTCTGACAGCGTAATCAAGCAGTTCAGAGACTTTAGCCTGTATTTGAGTATCCTGAAGCCACTGCTCTACTACAGACTCATGCATTTCCTTGGCAGATAATGTCGCAGGTAGAGTGATAAGTGACAAGCTCAGGAGTAATGACGACAACATTCCTTGTTGCATGTTAACCTCCCGATAACATTTCCTTCATTCTGATACTTCTATCGGGAGAAAGCAATAAAAAAGCCACCGATATACGGTGGCTTTTCGCAGAATAACTTATCTGAGACTATTGACGACGCATCGCATCGAAGAACTCATCGTTGGTCTTCGTCATCGCTAGCTTATCGATTAGGAATTCCATTGCGTCGATTTCGCCCATTGGGTGAACGATCTTACGCAGAATCCACATCTTCTGTAGTTCGTCAGTCTTCGTCAGTAGCTCTTCACGACGTGTACCTGAGCGGTTGAAGTCAATCGCAGGGAATACACGCTTCTCAGCAATCTTACGGTTCAAGTGCAGTTCCATGTTACCTGTACCCTTGAACTCTTCGTAGATAACTTCATCCATTTTAGAACCAGTATCTACTAGTGCCGTTGCGATGATAGTTAGGCTGCCGCCTTCTTCTACGTTACGTGCAGCACCGAAGAAACGCTTAGGACGATGTAATGCGTTTGCATCCACACCACCAGTTAGTACTTTACCTGATGAAGGCACTACGGTGTTGTAAGCACGAGCTAGACGAGTGATAGAGTCAAGCAAGATAACCACGTCTTTCTTATGTTCAACAAGACGTTTTGCTTTCTCGATCACCATTTCCGCTACTTGTACGTGACGCGATGCTGGCTCATCGAAAGTCGACGCAACCACTTCACCTTTAACTAGGCGCTGCATCTCAGTTACTTCTTCTGGACGTTCGTCGATAAGAAGAACCATCAACTCACACTCTGGGTGGTTGTACGCGATGCTTTGCGCGATGTTTTGCAGAAGCATTGTTTTACCCGCTTTAGGCGGAGCAACAATCAGACCACGTTGACCTTTACCGATTGGCGATGCCAAGTCTAAAACACGTGCTGTAATGTCTTCTGTTGAACCGTTACCACGCTCCATAACCATGCGCTCATTCGCATGTAGAGGGGTAAGGTTTTCAAATAGGATCTTGTTACGGGCGTTGTCTGGTTTATCGTCGTTAACGGTATTGACTTTTAGAAGGGCAAAGTAACGTTCACCGTCTTTTGGTGGACGAATTTTACCAGCGATAGAGTCACCAGTACGTAGGTTAAAGCGACGAATCTGACTTGGTGATACGTAGATATCGTCCGGACCCGCAAGGTATGAACTATCTGCACTGCGTAGGAAACCAAAGCCGTCTTGCAGAATTTCCAGAACCCCATCGCCAAAGATGTCTTCGCCGCCTTTAGCGTGCGCTTTTAAAATCGCGAAGATGATGTCTTGTTTTCTTAAGCGAGCTAGGTTCTCTAATCCTAAGCTTTCGCCCAGTTTTACAAGGTCAGACACAGGTCTGTTCTTCAGTTCGGTAAGGTTCATGGTGGTGGATTCTTGTTTAGTCAAAATAAGATCTGTTTTCTAGTTAAGATGGATTTGGTCTCAGGATCGACCAAGAAGAGAAATTTGTTCAATTAACGCGCGATAAGTTAGCACTAATTAGTATTCTAGTCCAGAGTTAGAAAAACAAAACCGTGCATTGTAACTTTGCACGGTTTTATCTGTAATCACTTGGTGATTATAAGTTTGCGTCTAGGAACTCTTTTAGTTGAGTTTTAGACAGAGCACCTACTTTCGTTGCCGCTACGTTACCATCTTTAAATAGTAATAGCGTTGGAATGCCGCGAATACCAAACTTAGGTGGTGTACCTGCGTTATGGTCGATGTTTAGTTTACCGATAGTGAGTTTGCCTTCGTACTCGTCTGCGATTTCGTCCAAAATAGGAGCGATCATTTTACAAGGACCACACCATTCTGCCCAAAAATCCACTAGAACCGGGCCTGCAGCGTTGATTACATCGTTTTCAAAACCGTCATCAGTTAGCTGCAAAATCTTATCACTCATCTTCCACTCCAATGTGTTTTTCGAAACTGGTTGGATGATAACCAGTAATTAGATGCCCTATTGGAATGTATTTACTTTCGTATTGCAAGCTTTAGCTGATATTCTATAGCCATGAAAAAGACGCATATCACAGAGCAAAAGTTCGCCGATTTGGGCTTAAAGCCCCAAGTTATTGAAGGATTGGACAAAAAAGGGTTCGAATTTTGTACCCCTATCCAAGCCTTGGCGTTGCCGGTCCTGCTCACCGGCCAAGACATCGCAGGCCAGGCCCAAACGGGTACTGGTAAAACGCTCGCGTTTCTTACTGCTACGTTCAACCACCTTCTGACGACTCCGGAACATGAAGGTCGTAAGCCTACACAGCCACGCGCAATTATTATGGCGCCTACACGTGAGCTCGCTATTCAGATTTACAATGATGCAGAATCATTAACTGAAAGCACAGGTCTAAAAACCGCTCTAGCTTACGGTGGTGAAAGCTACGACAAGCAACTTGCGAAACTGCAAGACGGCGTAGATATTCTGATCGGAACAACAGGCCGTATCATCGATTTCTACAAACAGCGCGTATTTAACCTCAACAACATTCAAGCTGTTGTTCTGGACGAAGCCGACCGCATGTTCGATCTTGGCTTTATTAAAGACATTCGCTTCTTGTTCCGTCGTATGCCTGAGCCAAAAGAGCGTTTGAACATGCTGTTCTCAGCAACGCTGTCTTACCGCGTTCAAGAACTGGCATTCGAACACATGAATACTCCTGAGCATGTCGTTGTCGAACCAGAACAAAAAACTGGCCACCGTATCCAGGAAGAGCTTTTCTATCCTTCGAATGAAGACAAAATGGCGCTGCTTCAAACACTAATTGAAGAAGAGTGGCCAGATCGCGCTATCATTTTTGCCAATACCAAGCATAAGTGTGAATCGGTTTGGGGACATTTGGCTGCCGATGGACACCGTGTAGGCCTTCTTACTGGCGATGTACCGCAGAAGAAGCGTGAGAAGATTCTTGAGCAATTCACCAAAGGTGATGTCGACATCTTAGTTGCAACTGACGTTGCAGCGCGTGGCCTGCATATTCCTCAGGTAACGCACGTTTTCAACTACGACCTTCCTGACGACTGTGAAGATTATGTTCACCGTATTGGCCGTACTGGTCGCGCTGGTGCGAGCGGCCATTCGATCAGTTTTGCTTGTGAAGAGTACGCGGTTAACCTACCAGCAATCGAAGAATACATTGAGCATACAATCCCAGTTTCAGAGTACGATTCGTCGGCACTGATTCAAGATCTACCGGCTCCGATTCGTATGCGTGCACCACGCAACCAACAGCGCCGCACGAATACTGGCGGTACCCGTTCTGGTTCTGGTAACCGTAAGCCGCAGGGACGTCGTCCACGCCAACCGCGTCAATCGGCACCAAAACAATCGTAATAGGAAACTGAGTTCGTTTATGAGTCAAGCAGGATCATCACCGCTATATGCCGCCATCGACCTCGGGTCGAACAGTTTTCACATGCTCGTTGTGCGTCACATCGATGGCAGCGTTCAAACAATGGCTAAAATTAAGCGCAAAGTTCGTCTAGCAGCGGGCTTAGATGAACATAATTCTCTTAGTATGGAAGCTATGCAGCGAGGATGGGACTGCTTAAGTCTATTTGCGGAACGCTTGCAGGACATTCCTAAACAAAACATTCGCATCGTCGGTACTGCAACATTACGTACCGCGACCAATGTAGATGTGTTTTTAGAAAAGGCTAACCAAATTCTAGGCCAGCCTATCGAAGTGATTACTGGTGAAGAAGAAGCTGCCACTATCTATAAAGGTGTCGCTCACACCTCTGGCGGTAGTGGTCGTCGCCTTGTAGTCGATATCGGTGGAGCAAGTACCGAACTGATTATCGGTGAAGGTTTCGAAGCCAAAGCACTGACCAGCTTAAAAATGGGCTGCGTGACTTGGCTTGAAAACTTCTTTAAAGATCGCCAATTGAATGCTCGTAACTTTGACGCGGCAATTGAAGGAGCGAAACAGACCATTCAGCCGATTTTAGAACGTTATACAGAAATTGGTTGGGATGTGTGTGTTGGTGCATCAGGCACTGTTCAGGCATTGCAAGAGATAATGCTGGCGCAAGGCATGGACGAAGTAATCACTCACTCCAAACTCAAGCGTCTACAGAAGCAAGCCATGTTGGCCGACCATTTAGAAGAGCTCGATATTGAAGGCTTAACACTTGAGCGGGCATTAGTGTTCCCTAGTGGCCTCTCTATTTTGATTGCCGTTTTTGAATTGCTTGAAATCGATGCTATGACACTCGCTGGCGGCGCACTACGCGAAGGCTTAGTGTATGAGATGGTTGAAGAGCTTCGCCAAGAAGACATTCGTGCCCGCACTATCGCTAGCGTACAAAATCGCTATCAGCTCGATCACCAATACGGCGAACAAGTCGCTACTCTGGCACACACGCTTTTACAGCAAGCTGGGGGCGATGAGTGGATTACAGAGCCTCAGGGCAAGATATTACTCGAGACCGCCGCAAAACTGCATGAAATTGGTTTAACTATCGATTTCAAAAAAGGCGGAGAGCATAGTGCTTACTTGCTGCAGAATTTGGATCTGCCTGGTTACACGCGCGCGCAGAAGTTCTTTATTGGTGAAGTGGCTCGTCGCTATCGCGAACAGCTCACTTCTTTACCTGAGCAGCATGCATTATCAGGCTCAAGTGCCAAACGAGTATTGAGACTGTTGCGTCTTGCGGTTCTACTCAGCCATCGTCGCAATCCTGATCTAGAGCCAAATGTGACTCTAACGGTTGAAGGCGACAATCTAACGTTACACATTGATGCGCAATGGCTAGAGAAAAACCCACTGACTGCGGCTGAGTTGGAAATTGAATCCAACCGTCAGACAGACATCGGCTGGCCATTAAATATCGTAGCAAAATAAGCGAATATCACTGCCTTACAATACTAAAGCCCAGGCGTTCGCTTGGGTTTTTTTGCTTCTACTTCCCCTACAAAACGTGCTGCCCAGCAAAAATCTCAGCTTCTCCGCTCTACATCGAAAAACAGCCATGCTTTATTGATAAGCACGATTTAGCCAACCAAGATGCACCATAATGAAAACCGTTTTAATGACTGGCTTAACTGGCACCCTCGCCCCTAAAGTTGCTCATCAGTTCCACCTCCGTGGCTGGAACGTATTGGAATGGAATCACCACCAAATCCCACCAGATGATCCACAGCAAAGTGAGCAATTTTGGCAACAGCACCACATTGATGCGGTGTGCCACATGGCGATGGGGAGTGAAGCGTGGGCAGCGTGGCTTGGTGAGCACTGCAAACAGCGCAACATTCCTTATCTTTTTGTCAGTACAGCAATGGTATTTGATGCCACAAAAAATGGGCCTTATGGCATCTTTGAAGAAAGAAACACCCAAGATGAATACGGCAAATACAAAGTTCGTTGTGAAGATGCAATCTGGCAAGCAAATCCAGATGCGATGATTGCTCGAATTGGTTGGCAGCTCCATCACCAAGCAGAAGGCAATAACATGTTGGCGCATCTCGACCGCCAATATGAAGAGAACGGCGTTATTACCGCTAGTACAGTTTGGTATCCCGCGACTTCTCATATGGACGATACTGCACTCGCCTTTTTGCAGCTTATTGAGCGGAACGAAGCAGGTTTATACCATCTTGATAGCAACTTAAAGGATAAGTGGAATTTCTACGAACTCGTTTGTGCACTCAAGCAGCATTACAACAAGCCATGGCAAGTGCTGCCAAGCAATGATTATCACCATGACCAACGTCTAACAGATGAACGAATTGCCTTGCCGCCATTGAGTGAACGTTTCAACAAGCCAGAGCAAATCAAACAAGCTGGCATCATAGGAATCAACTGGGGACGCACGCACATTCCCCACTATCGAAACAATGGTGTATCGGTCACAACGTTATGCGCCAACCAAATAGAACCGCTTCAGCAAGCGTGCAGTGAGGAAGCAATCCTAAAGGCAGAAACGAACATCAGCGCACTCAAGCAACTTGATGTAGTGACCATCGCGACACCTGCGCATACTCATGCAGAGATAATTAAGAAGTTAGGTTCAACCAAGCTAATTTGTGAAAAGCCATTGGTGGGATTGAATTCTGACATAACTCACTGGCAGCAACCGAACGCCAACCTATTGGTTAATTACGCCTTTGCTCAGCTTAATACCGCCAAGACGATAGAGAAGTGGCTCACTTCGCAAACCCAACCTTGTGTGGTCAATCTAGTCACCCAAGTTAACCTACCGGGCACCTTCACGCTCAAAGAGTGGTTTCTTGAAACTGCCAGTCACCCTATATCTTGGTTGCTGCACTGCTTTGGAGACTATTATCAATCGACACTGGTTGAGGAAAACGGCCAACTGATCGTTGATCTGCAATGTGACGACCACCAGCTAAGGTTTGTATTTGAACTAACAGGTGAACCGGGCATCGAGCACAATCTAACGATTCAATCCAACCAGACCTTAACCAGCAAAGGCTACTACCGTGTCGGAGAAAAATGGCGTTTCGAGCCCATTCTCGTTAATGGCAACGCGATAAATGATGGAGAGTACAGCGAGTCTGATTGCTGGCAGGACGCCAATCAACGCAGTGTCGGTTTGATGTTGGCGATGTTCAATCAAAGCATCAGCTGGGATAACGGCCTGCAACTTGGCGCCTTCGATGCGCAAAAAGCCATTTTGATTGAGAAGATGCTCTGTTAGCCATTTCACCAGCGAGCTTCCTCTACGTGCCGTACCTTCGATTAAAAGGTCTCACTCGGGACCTTTTTTACTGCTCATTTTTACCTTCGTACAGCTCAGGGAGCTTTTGGACACCCATGATCTAATTACTCCCCACGCTGTACAAAACCCTCTAAATCCCAGTAAGCAGGTACAAAAAAGCCGCTTGATTTAAGCAAGCGGCTTTCGGGGTTCCCACTGATATTAAGACTGAACGCTTGTCGTCACCTTAAAGTCAGGGTTCACCGCAGTCAGCTTCTTAATTAGGTAATTCAGTAATACGCCGTACATCGGAACGAACAAACCAAGACTGATAATCAGTTTGAAGCCGTAATCCACCAGCGCGATTTCCGTCCAATGCTCTGCCATAAATGGATCTGGGCTTTGATAGAACGCAATGGCGAAGAAAGCGATGGTATCAAGTGCATTACCGAAAAGCGTTGAACACGTTGGTGCCACCCACCATTGCTTCATTTGACGTAGGCGGTTGAACACGTGCACATCCATGATCTGACCAAGTAGGTACGCCATGAAGCTAGCAATCGCGATACGAGCAACGAATAAGTTAAATTCCCCTAGGTGACCAAAACCTTGGAATTGACCTTCGAAGAACACCACCGATAAGAAGTAAGACACTGCCAAAGCAGGCAACATCACTAAGAAGATGATCTTACGCGCCAACTGAGCACCGAAAATACGCACCGTTAAGTCAGTCGCTAGGAATATAAATGGGAAAGTGAATGCGCCCCAAGTGGTATGGAAACCGAAAATAGTAAACGGTAGCTGAACTAGGTAATTGCTAGATGCAATAATGACTAGGTGGAATAGAACCAGATAGATAAGGGCGTTGCGCTGCTGCGCAGGGGTAAAGTTACTCATGCGATACCTTTTTAGTTTGGTTTGGGGGTGAGGGAACCCAAATCGAGTCACTGAATAAAGTGGCTCTTACCAACAATGTAAAATGAAAAATAAACTGGCTTGGCTCTTTCTGAGCGAAGCGGTGGGCGATTATACATTAACCACTTTTCGCCGCAAGTCGTCTGTTTTACGCAAACGTTTGAGCATAAAAAAGGGTGTTTCATGTGAAACACCCTTTCAAGAAAAGTTCTATTTTTAGAAGCCGCGTTGAAACAATCCTGCGAGATAATCCAACTCTTCCCTGCTCTCTTCAATCGCTAACGCTTCAAACCAAATCGCTTCGCTGTAATGCTCTGCTTTCATAAACAGTCGGCAACCTTCAAAGTCGATCAGCCAAGAGTGAATGTCCGCATCCCACTGCTTTTCCACCACAGTAGCAGAAAGCAAACTAACTAAACGCTCACCTAAAGCAGGAAAGCTATCAAGGTCAAAGCTCGGCGCGGTAATGATTAAGCGCCCTTCTTGTGCCATGTAGTCCGCTAAGCCAAATTCCTTTTGCATCTTGGTTCCTTATCCGTGGTGAGTAATGTGTTCTTGAATCAAATCGAGGAATGGGTCGGCGTACTTCTCTAGTTTGCGCTGACCAACGCCGCTAACTGCCAGCATTTCGCCGTAAGACGTTGGCAGAATTTCCGCCATATCAATCAGAGTTGCGTCACTAAAGACCACGTATGGTGGCAAACCATCTTCATCAGCAATCGACTTACGCAGCTTACGTAACTTGGCAAACAGCTTCTTATCGTAATTCTTGCTGGTCAGTTTATCTGACTTCGCCGCGCGTGCTGCGGTGTCTAAACGCGGAACTGCTAACTCCAGAGTCACATCGCCACGCAACAGCGGACGCGCCTCTTCGGTAAGTTGCAGCGTTGAGTTACGAGTGATGTTTTGGAACAGCAGACCCTTGTGGATTAACTGACGGAAGATACTCACCCAGTAATCGTGGCTGTGATCACGCCCTATCGCGTAGGTAGAAATTTTATCGTGCCCGTTTTCACGTACACGAATGTTTTGCATGCCACGTAGCACTTCTACTACGTAGCCCATACCAAAGCTCTGATTAACACGGTACACACAAGACAACGCCTTACGCGCTTCTTCCGTGGCATCAAAGTGCTTCGGTGGATCTAAGCAAATATCGCAGTTGCCACATGGCTTCTCACGATATTCACCAAAGTAATTCAATAGCACCTGACGACGACAAGTCTGCGCCTCAGCAAAGGCACTCATCGCATTCAGCTTGTGGGTTTCCACCTGCTTCTGCGGACCATCGTCTTTCTCATCCAACATACGACGCAGCCAACTGATGTCCGCCGGGTCATACAACATCATCGCTTCCGCAGGTAAACCATCACGCCCTGCACGACCCGTTTCCTGATAGTAAGACTCGATGTTGCGCGGGATATCAAAGTGAACCACAAAACGCACGTTTGGTTTGTTGATGCCCATACCGAATGCCACGGTCGCCACTACAATTTGGATGTCATCACGTTGGAAAGCTTCTTGAACGTAAGCGCGCTCATCAGCATCCATACCTGCGTGATAACCAGCAGCACGAATGTGGTTGTTGCACAGCTTCTCGGTCACCATCTCAACTTTCTTCCGGCTACCACAATAGATGATGCCGCAATTCCCCTTTTGGGTTTCAAGATAACGAACGATTTGCGAAACCGGCTTGTGCTTCTCAACTAAGTTGTAGCGAATGTTAGGACGGTCGAAGCTGCCTAGATAAACCTCTGGATTATTCAGTTGCAGACGCTCAAGAATATCTCGGCGCGTTGCATCATCCGCCGTCGCCGTCAGCGCCATAAATGGCACATGGGAAAACTGCTGCTTAAGTTGACCAAGCGCGGCGTATTCTGGACGGAAGTCGTGTCCCCACTGGGAGATACAATGCGCTTCATCGACGGCAATCATCGATAGCGGCAAGTTTTCCAAGCGCTCAATGAAATCACGCATCAATACGCGTTCTGGCGAGACGTACACCAACTTAAGATGACCAGTGTGCATGCGGTTATACACGCTGAGCAGTTCTTCACGAGGCATGGTCGAGTTAATGCATTCAGCCGCTACACCGTTGGCTTTAAGCTGGTCCACTTGGTCTTTCATCAGCGAAATAAGCGGAGAAATCACCAAAGTAATACCAGAGCGAACCAAAGCAGGGATTTGATAACACAGCGACTTACCGCCACCAGTAGGCAGGATAACTAAGCTGTCGCGACCTTCTACCGCAGCATCAATCACCAACTGCTGACCATCACGGAACTCTTGGTAACCAAACACATCCTCCAACACACGTTGAGGCGTTACAGGCGAATCAGATTGTTCGGCTAACAAGGTCGAGGTCATGAAAAGTCTCAGATTGGGTCTTAAAAAAGAGGTGCTTATGCATACCACTGGCACACAAAGTGAGGGCACATTGTAATGGGGTTTCATGGTGAATAAAACCGCAAATTGTTAGGTGTTTCGCATCACGACTCGTATACTGATTTTCTGCTCTATAAAACACACAATTAGGTGACACTTCATGACACCAGAAGACGAACAACAACGCGCGCGGCAAGGTATCTTGCTAGCGATCGGCGCGTATACCATGTGGGGCATTGCGCCGATGTACTTTAAGTCCATCGCACAAGTATCTCCTTTGGAAATTCTAAGCCACCGAGTGATATGGTCTTTCTTTTTGCTTGCTGCACTCCTCCATTTTGGCCGTCACTGGCGCTCGGCTTACCACATCGCGAAAGACAAAACGAAAATCGCTTACCTGATCGCAAGTTCCATGCTAATTGGCGGCAATTGGTTGATTTTCATTTGGGCGGTAAACTCGAATCATATGCTCGACGCCAGCTTAGGTTATTACATTAACCCACTGATCAACGTCTTACTCGGGATGGTCTTCCTTGGTGAGCGACTGCGTAAATTACAGTGGTTCGCGGTTGTATTGGCAGGTTGTGGCGTACTCGTTCAACTGATTGTATTTGGCTCCGTACCTGTTGTTGCGATGGCGTTAGCAATGAGCTTCGGCTTTTATGGCTTATTAAGAAAGAAAGTCAGTGTCGATGCAAAAACTGGCTTGTTTATCGAGACATTACTTCTACTGCCAGTGGCCGCTGTTTATTTGCTTTTTGTTGCCGATACACCAACCTCAAATATGCTTACGAATCCACGTACGTTAAATAGTTTGTTGATCGCGGCTGGGGTTATAACAACCCTGCCACTGCTGTGCTTTACGGGTGCAGCAACAAGACTCAAATTATCGACTTTGGGCTTTTTCCAATATATAGGCCCAAGCTTAATGTTTTTACTTGCAGTATTGATGTATGGCGAACCCTTTACCATGGATAAAGCGATCACTTTCGTCTTTATTTGGGGAGCACTAGTCGTGTTTAGCTTTGATGGATTACGTAATAACCGTCGCTCACGCCGAATCGTTCAGCCACAGTGATCGTTTTTTACAAGACAAGTTAGAAATTGCCAGATAAGCTTGGTCATAATGTGACCAAGCTTTTTTATTTAATGGAACATATTCAGTACTACGCAACCGACCATGACAACTTGAGTCTAATAGAGGCGAAATACCAGAAATTTGCTTTTCAAAGGCATTACCATCTGGATTTTCATCTCGGCCTGATCACGCATGGTGCGCAGAAGTTCCAATACCAAGGTAACAGCCACCAAGTTGGTCACGGGCAAATTGTGATTATGCCGCCGGATGAGCTGCACGACGGGCAATCTAAGCTCGAGAGTGGCTACGAAGTAAATGTGTTTGCGATCGAACCTCATCTATTGAGCGATCTGGCTGATCTTAAGCAAAACGATCAAATAATACACTTCAACGAACTGATCATCTCGGATCCGCAGATATTTTCACAACTTAGTAACTTACACGGGCTGCTTCGTCGTGAAAACCTCAGCCAACTCACCAAAGATTGCCTTCCTTTTGAAGGATTTAACCAACTTTTTGATCGCTACGGATCGCTTGAGCGACAAAAAGTGGTGCCGCTAGGAAACCAATCGCTTGGGACGTTAAAAGATTATCTAATGGCTAACCTTGACCAAGCGGTGCGTTTGGATTCACTTTCAGAGCTGTGCCAACTGAGCCCAACTCAGTTCCAGCGCCACTTTAAAGCGCAAACTGGCATGACGCCTTATGCATGGTTCGCACGCCTGCGCCTTGAACAAGGCATGAAGTTACTGCAAGCTGGTCAATGTGGTACCGACGTCGCTCATCAAATCGGTTTCTATGATCAAGCGCATTTCAGCAAAGCGTTTAAACAGACCTACGGCGTTTCCCCTTCTCAAGTGGCTCGTTAATTTCATTTACCGAGAAAGCTGTCAGTTTTTTACAAGCGCCACAGGTGACTTACCACGACAATAGCCGCATTGATTAAATTTGAGATGTGTTATGAATGAATCCACCATATTGCTGACACTCGCCAGCATTCACTTTATTGCCCTAATGAGTCCAGGTCCGGACTTTGCGCTGGTCGTACAAAATGCGACGCGTCATGGTCGTCAAACTGGCTTGTACATTGCGTTGGGATTGTCCGTCGGTATTTTGCTGCACTCTTTGTTCAGCCTGACAGGTGTGAGTTTTGTCGTCCACCAGCACCCAGTGCTGTATTCCGTGGTACAACTGCTCGGTGGTAGTTACCTGCTCTACTTAGGAATTGGCGCATTGCGTGCCGTGATCTCGATGATCCAAAACCCACTGACGGATCAACCTAAGAAGCAAAATAACCTAGTGATCAGCAATAAGCGTCAAGCGTTTGCTAAAGGGTTTGCGACCAACATTCTTAACCCAAAAGCCCTGGTGTTCTTTGTCAGTTTGATGTCGAGTTTAGTCCCAGCAGGTATGTCGATTACTGGCAAAGGTACTGCCTTGGTCATCCTGTTTGGCTTGTCGCTATTCTGGTTCTCTAGCCTTGCATGGATGCTGTCGACACAGCGCTTACAGCGTAAATTACAACAAGCGGGTATCTACATCGACGGTCTATGCGGCGTGGTATTTACTCTAGTGGGCGGCAGTATTCTATACCAAACTATCAATACTTTTATCGGATAAAGTACTGATTTAAAAGCGTAGCACAATCGACATTTCTAAGATTGCTGACTCGACGTGACTCTCCATAACTGCCAAGCTCAAAGCACAAAACTGGCAACATGGAGAGTCATCATGCATTGGACGTTCAACCGACTCGTGACCACGGGTCTTTTTCTTACTTCCCCACTCGTCTTATCCACCTCAGCCTTTGCTAACCAAGCAGCAGATGCGGTTGCACCGGAGCACAGTACTGGCTTCGAGCAAAAGCAATTGGTCAAAGCCAAAGGTTATATGGTCACAGCAGCCAACCCACTTGCAACCCAAGCCGGGGCGGATGTTCTTGCACAAGGGGGCAATGCTATTGATGCCATGGTTGCCGTACAATTGATGCTGGGCTTGGTAGAGCCGCAATCATCAGGTATTGGTGGCGGTGCCTTCTTAGTGTATTGGGACAGTGAGAAACAAAAACTGACTACGTATGATGGACGCGAAACCGCACCGCTCGCCGCGACGCCGAAACTCTTTTTAGACGAAAAAGGACAACCCCTACAATTTTACGATGCGGTTGTCGGCGGGCGCTCCGTTGCCACTCCTGGTACAGTGAAACTGCTGTGGGACACGCACCAGAAATACGGCAAGTTGGAATGGAAAAAGATCATCCAACCCGTAATTACCTTGGCTGAACAAGGTTTCGAAGTTAGTCCTCGCCTCGCGAGTCTGATTGAAAAAGATGCCAAGCGCCTATCTCGCTTCCCTGCGACTAAGGCTTACTTCTTCAATCCAGATGGCTCACCAAAAGCCGAAGGCACATTGTTGAAGAACCCTGAATACGCGCAAACTCTGACGGCAATTGCAGAGCAAGGGGCAAAAGCTTTCTATCAAGGCGATATCGCCACAGACATCATCAAGACAGTACAAAATGCGCCGGGCAACCCTGGCGTATTGGCACAACCTGACTTTGATGCGTTCCAAATCAAGCAACGTGAACCGGTTTGTGCGGCTTACCAAAGCTATGACATCTGCGGCATGGGACCACCTAGCTCTGGCGCATTGACGGTTGGACAGATTCTCGCGATCACCGAACAATACGATCTTAAAGGTTGGGGAGCCGAAAGCGCAAAATCATGGCAAGTGATCGCTGATGCATCGCGCCTTGCGTTCGCGGATCGTGGTAAATACATGGCTGACCAAGATTATGTGCCAATGCCAACCGAAGGCTTGCTTGATAAAGATTATCTCAAACAACGTGCTGAGCTGATCCAAGTCGGTAAAGCGTTGAGTAAGGTTGAAGCCGGCAACCCTCCTTGGTCGCACGCCATGGACTTAAGCATGGACCAATCGATCGAGTTGCCTTCCACCAGCCATTTCAATATCGTCGATAAGCAAGGCAATGTGGTTTCAATGACAACAACCATCGAGAACGCCTTTGGCTCACGCTTGATGGTGCGTGGCTTCTTGCTCAATAACGAACTGACCGATTTCTCTTTCCGCACGCATCAAGATGGTGTGCCAATCGCGAACCGCTTAGAACCGGGAAAACGCCCACGCTCCTCCATGGCACCGACCATTATGATGAAGGATGACAAACCTTACATGGCAATTGGCTCACCGGGTGGCAGCCGCATTATTGGTTACGTCGCACAAGCCATTATCGCCCACACGCAATGGGATATGGACATCCAAAGCGCGATTAATCAGCCACGATTGCTGAACCGTTTTGGCACCTTAGATATTGAGCAAGGTACCGCCGCAGAGGGCTTACAGCCTGCTCTGGAGAAGATGGGCTTTAAAACCGATGTTCGGGATTTGAACTCTGGTCTGCATGCGATACGAATAACAAAAGACGGTCTTGAAGGCGCTGCGGATCCAAGACGTGAAGGTGCCGCTATCGGGCAGTAAGAGTCTTTCGCTCGACCCCTTGTGCGAGATCTCTCACAAAGGGTTGAGCAAACCTCTCTTTTTTAATGGTAAAACCGTACAACAAAGATAATAAGCCATTGAATTTAATACTTATGTATCTTTTTTGAACGCTAAGAGTGTAAAAAAATGTGAGATTAGCCCGTTGTTGGAAATCGTTAAACACGTAATATTAAACCTGTCGGAAGGATGCTGACACGGAACAGGAAACACCACGGACTTGGTGAACTTCAGGAAGAAGAAACGGTTATTCAGGATGAATAGTCGGGCATGGATTGCAAAATTGGACATTGAACGGAATCAATAGTGACTAGGATGGTTGCTACTAAGGACGGGAAATGGACACCTCTGGACGAGGCAAGGATTTGAACATCAGGATGATGTCAGGGACACCGCTCAGGGAACAAGTGATGAGAGCTAACGAGGATAGTTAGCAGACCAGGATAAGGTCACTAAGGACACCGCTAGGAAGGCGACGTAAGGATTAAGCTGACGGATTCAGCACACTATCATGGATTAGATGCATGGAGCACTCTTAGTAGCTGGATTGCTGCGAGTAAGACTATAACCCCGATGGGCGCAAGCCCTCGGGGTTTTTCTTTGCCTAAAGTTTTTCTCAGTAGATCTGCTGAAAACAGGCATTCACCCACAACGCCCACCTTTCACTTCAAACGGCATCGTTAAGTCGCGCTTTTGTACTCCATTTATCATTCCATTTTTTACTGCGTTAGCGACACCAAAACTGCACAAACAAAAAGAGCCGCCGAAGCAGCTCTTAAGTTGATGATACCAATCACAGTAAATAAGTGATCAGAAATAGCGTAGGGAAAATGCTTGAGAACAAGGCGCAATTTTTCGATAAGTAGTTATTCTACAATCAAAAATTGCAACGCAGTTATCGAGTATTTTAACAAGCTAGAATGACCAGTTATTTACTACGATTGGTATGAGTTTTGGTCAAGCCTTACAGTTTCTCTAGTCGTGCGTAAGCAGTTACCAACCATTTGATGCCTTCACCGTTAAAGGCAATCTGTACACGGCTTTGTGGACCACTGCCTTCGAAGTTGATGATGGTGCCTTCACCAAACTTTGGATGCATCACACGAGAACCTAGCGTAAAGCCGGTTTCATTAAAGCTCTCTTTCACAACAGTTTGGCTAAATCGACCACTGCTTGAAGGACGGCTAACTTGCGCCTTCATTCGTACTTCATCTAAACAAGTTTCTGGCAGTTCACGGATAAAGCGAGACGGTTTATGGTATTTATCCTGACCGTACAAACGACGCATTTCAGCATAAGTGATGTACAGTTTCTGCATCGCACGGGTCATGCCTACGTAACACAGACGGCGTTCTTCTTCTAAGCGCCCTGCTTCTTCTGCCGACATTTGGCTTGGGAACATGCCTTCTTCCACACCGACCATAAACACCAATGGAAACTCTAGACCTTTCGCACTGTGTAATGTCATGAGCTGAACCGCATCTTCAAATTCGTCCGCTTGTCCTTCGCCCGCTTCTAGTGCTGCGTGGGTTAGGAATGCCGTCAGCAGTGACATGTCTTCGGCTTCTTCTGGTTTCTCGAATTGGCGAGTTGCGGTCACCAATTCCTCCAAGTTCTCAATACGTGCCTTAGACTTTTCGCCCTTCTCTTGCTCGTACATCGCGAACAAGCCCGAGTATTTAATCACATGGTCAGTTTGGTGATGCAGCGGCATCTCTAAGGTGTCGTCTTCTAGCGCGGTGACAAGCTCGATAAAACGGCTCAGAGCACCAGCAGCGCGACCAGCAAGCACCTTCTCGTCCAACATTGCCACACTCGCTTCCCACATGGTGCAACCACGATCACGAGCCGCAAAGCGGATGGTTTCAAGCGTCTTATCGCCCAAACCACGCGTTGGCGTATTCACCACACGTTCAAACGCCGCATCATCGTTACGGTTGGCAATCAGACGCATGTAGCTCAAGGCATCTTTGATTTCCTGACGTTCGAAGAATCGCATGCCGCCGTAGATACGGTAAGGCAGACCGGCTTGAATTAACGCTTCTTCCAGAACACGCGACTGGGCGTTGTTACGGTAAAGCATCGCAGCGTCATTCAGAGCACCGCCCTTGTCTTGCCACTCTTTGATTTTGTTCACCGCAAAACGGGCTTCATCTAATTCGTTGTAAGCGCTGTAAACCGAGATAGGCTCACCGACCACGCCATCCGTCCACAACTCTTTACCCATACGCTCGGTGTTATTCGCAATCAGGGTGTTAGATGCTTCCAGAATGGTCTTGGTTGAACGGTAGTTTTGCTCAAGACGAATGGTATTTACGCTTGGGAATTCGAGCGTAAACTTCTCAATATTCTCGACTTTTGCACCACGCCAACCATAAATCGACTGGTCGTCATCACCTACGATCATCACGTGACACTCAGGACCCGCCATCATACGTAGCCAAGCATATTGAATGTTGTTGGTATCTTGGAACTCGTCCACCAAGATATGCTTAAAGCGTGCTTGGTAGTGTTCACGGACGAACTTGTTATCACGCAGTAGCTCATGTGCGCGCAGCAAGATTTCCGCAAAATCGACTAAACCAGCACGATCACACGCTTCTTGGTAAGCGGTGTACAACTGCAGATATGTCTTGGTTACTGGATCATGGTACGCATCAATGTGCGACGGACGCAGACCTTCGTCTTTCTTACCGTTAATCCACCATGCCACTTGGCGTGCAGGCCATTGCTTCTCATCGAGGTTTTGCGCTTTGATCAAACGCTTTAGCAGACGCTGCTGGTCGTCACTGTCAATGATTTGGAAATCTTCCGGTAGCTTCGCATCAAGATAGTGTGCTCGCAGAATACGGTGACAAATGCCGTGGAAAGTACCATTCCACATACCGCCTGCACTGCCCATCATTAGCTCTTCGATACGTCCACGCATCTCTGCCGCCGCCTTATTGGTAAAGGTTACCGACATAATTGAAAACGGAGAAGCTTGCTCGACCGACATCAGCCAAGCGATACGGTGAACAAGAACGCGTGTCTTACCACTTCCTGCGCCAGCAAGAACGAGCAAGTTTTCTAGAGGTGCTGCAACGGCTTCACGTTGTTTATCGTTCAAACCGTCGAGTAATAGAGATGGATCCATCATGATGAGAGCTACTGGTTATTTATACATAAAAACCGATTATAACCTAAACAACCGGGTGCTGTTTAGACAAAACTTGATAAAAAAATCGATGTTTTTTTGCCCAACACATCAATTAGTTATACCTATTTGACCCTACAAACCTATTTACTTCAGAAATTTTTCTGAAAGTTTTTTAGCCAGTTTCCTATCTTTTAAGTTAAGCAAGTTGATAACAAAAACGCCAAAACAGGCGATTCATCTTGCCAACTTAAAGTAAAGGAAATCATTCAGAGGAATTTATTATGAAAAAGTCGAATCTAGCTGTTACTGCTGCTGTTACTGGTCTTCTAGCTCTTGGTGGCACAATGCTAACTGCAGCTCCAGCTGTCGCTGCTGAAAAAGAAAAGTGCTATGGCGTTTCTAAAGCAGGTAAAAACGACTGTGCAACAAAAAGCAGCTCATGCGCTGGTACTTCTAAAGAAGATAACCAAAAAGACGCATTCGTAGTCGTACCAAAAGGTCTTTGTGACAAACTCGCTGGCGGTAGCACTTCTTCTTCATAATCTCTTATCGCTAGCTATTGTGAGGATGCGTTGACGCTCAACCAACGCAAAGCCAAGACGCATCCTTCTCTTCCCGCACGATTTGAAAAGGAGTTTCACGTGAAACACCACACCTTCCACGACCTTGTTGGAGTTGGATTAAGAACCCCTCACCTCGATTACTTTAGCCAAAACCAACCCGAGTTGTCTTGGTTAGAAATCCACAGTGAAAACTATTTCCAACCCAATGCAACAGAGCGCCATCAGCTACAAACGCTTCGTGAGCAATATCAAATTAGTTGCCACGGTATTGGTTTGTCGCTAGGTTCGGTGGAACGTGTTAGTCAAAAGCATCTTGCGCAACTTAAAGCACTGATTAACTCAATCGACCCAATCCTTGTTTCTGACCATTTAAGTTGGAGTGAAAACGGCGGTCACTACTTTAATGACCTGCTTCCACTTCCGTATACGGAAGAAGCGCTCAACGTGTTCACTCGTAACGTGAATGAAGTGCAGGAATATTTGCAACGCGAGATCTTGATAGAGAACCCATCTAGTTATGTGAAGTTTCAACATTCGACCATCAGCGAATGGGAGTTTCTTACCGAAGTGCAAAAGCGCACTGACTGTCGTTTATTGCTCGATCTAAACAATGTTTATGTTTCGGCGTTCAACCACGGTTTTGATTGCGACACATACCTAGATGCGATTCCAGCCGACAAAGTGGATGAGATTCACTTGGCAGGTTTTACCATCAAACAACTCGACAAAGGTGAGATATGGATTGATACCCATAGCCGCCCAGTTAGTGATGAAGTTTGGCAACTGTTCGCGCAGTGGACAAAAAAACACGGTCCACGTCATACGTTGATTGAATGGGATTTGGATATCCCCGCGCCAGAAGTCTTGCTCGAAGAAGCACAGAAAGCATCGCAACTACTGTTGCAAGGCACACTTCCAAGTGAACAAAGCGAACCAAGGAAGGCATCATGAATCTAGCCACCTTACAAAGCCAGTTTGCTAAAGCCCTACACTATCAAGCACTCGGTGAAGATTGCGATATTGCCAGTGATACGTTTACCGCTGATGAACGCATGCAGATTTACCGCAATAACTTTATCGTCAGCTTAAGCGAGGTGTTATCCGCGACCTACCCGATGGTTGAAGCGCTGCTTGGTGAAGAATGCTTTGAACAGATATCTCGCCAGCATGTTCTTTCTTACCCATTAGAAGAAGGAAATGTGGTGCATTATGGCGAAGGCTTTCAAGACACCATCATGCAGTTCAGTCAGGTGATCGCACAAGCACCTTACAGCCCTGAAGTCGCACGCTTCGAGTGGCATATCGACCTAGCTCGTCAAGCACAGTATGAACAATCCAATGCAGCGGAATTAAAACCGCTTGCGTTACTTGGCGAAGTGAGTGAAGAGCAACAACCCGCTTTAGTCTTACACCTTAAAAAGGGCTGCCGCAGCTTTGACTCCAACTACGCAGTATTCGATCTATTTAGTGCGATTCAAACTGGGCAATTCGAACAACTTAATATCAACCAATTACAGCAAGGTGTCATCTCGATTCAAGCCAATGGAGAAGCCTTGTGTCACGCACTCGATGCCGATGTGTTCCAACTGCTGCAATGTTTAGAGCAGAAGCAGAGTTTGAGCGAAATACCTGAAGTTTTACTCGCTCATCTCAATCGCATCATGGCACTCGATATTGTTGACGGCTTTACATTGCAATCAATCTAAGGAGCACTCTATGAAGGATACGGTTAAAAACTTAGTGAATCGGTATGACGATTTAATCAGTACCTTACAAGCAGCCTTTGTCCCTTTACTACTTCTCTTTTGCCGCTTTTGGGTTGCTTGGGTGTTCTTCAATTCAGGACTAATCAAAATCTCGTCTTGGGATAGCACGTTGTACTTATTTGAGCTGGAATACCAAGTGCCAATCTTGCCATGGGAATTGGCGGCTTATTTAGGTACGGCTGCGGAGTTGGTTCTACCGGTGTTCTTGGCACTGGGATTGATTACCCGCCCGATGGCAGCAATGCTGTTTGTGTTCAACATCATCGCAGTGATCTCTTACCCACTGTTGTGGGAGAAAGGTTTTTATGACCACCAACTTTGGGGATTGATGATTCTTATCGTAATCGTATGGGGGCCAGGACCGCTGTCTTTGGACCACATCCTGAAAAAGAAAATGACGAGCTAAAAAAATCCCCGCATCATGCGGGGATTTTTTATTATTTATTCAAGTAAGCCAGTAGCTCTTCTGCTGAGATACCTTGCTGAGCGAGGTCTTTTGCCATCTGCTCGACTTGTTCATCTTTGCGTGACTCAATCACTTGCTGAAATTGGTACACGATATCACGCAAAATTGGCAGAGGTACTTGTTTAGCCGCACTACGAATACGCTCGGAGCTTTGATTACCCAGCTCATTAAGCAACTTGCCAAACATCACCTTTTCTGGTGAATCTTCCATTTGCTCTAGAATACGAGCCATTTCATACGTGGTTAACGACATTACTTTTTGAGTTCCGTTATGGTGTCAGGAAAAGTCTGAGTGACAAATATACACGCCTTACTTACATTGGAAAATACTAAATTACACTGATTTACGCTTTCGCAAAGCTCGAGTGCCAGTTCTTCCCTGCTTTTGTAAACAGAACGACCAACGCAGGTAATAGGACCCACATATGAATTGCAATCAAGGTTTGCGGATCCAGAGATAAGCGTTGCAGCGTACCCACCAACAAACCAGAGCCACTCATTTGGAACAATCCAAGCAGTGCAGCTGCCGTGCCCGCCTTATCACCAAACGGTTCTAACGCTTTCCCTGCCGCTGCACCCAGAATGAATGCAAAACCTACAGAAGACATAAAGATAGGTAACATGAAAGAAAGCGCGGTATTCTGACCATTCATCACTAGCATGATCACACCTGCGAGACCCAGAGTTGAGATCCCGGTGACCAAGGTGTTGTGAGTTCCAACGCGCTCCATAAACTTAGGCGCCAGCATACATGCCGCAATGTTTATCACCGCATTTACACCAAACCAGAAAGTGAATTCATTCATCGACAGCCCCATCCCCGTCATCAATACCGACGGTGCTGAGGTAACGTAAGCAAGAATAACCGCCATCGCCATCAAGCATAATGACGCATGGAAAACAAAAGATGGTGTGCTAAGCACTGCCCAATACCGACTAAGCTTAAACACGGCTTGCTTTTCTGTTGACGGGTTAGTCTCTTTCATCATAAAAAACATCAATGATCCAGACACCACAGCAAAACCCGCCATAAAGCTAAAGTTAGCACGCCAGTCAAATTGTTGAGTTAACCAGCTACCTAGAATTGGAGCTAAAGCCGGAATGAAACAAATCGCACCGTTAAGGTAGCTGATCATTTTGCCGCTTTTTTCCGGGCCAAAGATATCGCGAACTGTTGCAAAGGCTGCTACCGATGTCGCACACGCACCTAAGCCTTGTAGCAGTCGGGAAACCAACATCCACTCAATATTTTGAGCACTCCACGCCAATAAAGCGCTCATCGCGTAAATGGTGATACCGCCCAATGCAACAGTTCGACGTCCGAGTTTATCTGCTAAGGGACCTGCGAATAGCTGACCAACACCCATAGCAAATAAGAACCAAGTGATCGTGTCTTGTGCTAGCGCATTATCGACCTGAAAAGTGGAAGCAATAAGAGGTAAAGCAGGTAGATAAATATCAATCGCTAAAGGACTGAAAAGAACCAAAAGGGTCAATAACGCCATCTGTTTTTTACTATTAGAAAACTGGCTAGACACACAACACTCCGAATTGGATAAAGAACTTTGGGTAAAGCTTAATCATCTGATGATATGAATGGAAATGATGTATAATCATGAGCATTATTCCTCAGAGGAAATTCACTGTGAACGTCGAAAAACTGGCTCGTATCGATTTAAATCTATTGGTCTGCTTTAAAGTGCTGATTGAAGAGTTAAATGTTACTCGTGCGGCCCACCGATTGTGCTTAAGCCAATCCGCCGTAAGTAAATCACTGGCTAAACTGCGCATTCAATTTGATGACCCGCTTTTCACTCGAAACTCACATGGATTAACACCTACGCCGCGCGCATTGTTTCTTAAACCGAAACTGGATCTGTTGATAAATCAGTTAGAAGTGCTGACTCAACCCGAAGAGTTTTCTCCGCAAAGCAGCGAATACCGTTTTCAAATAGCAGCTGTAGAGAGTGTCTACCCTCTCATTCTACCCCATTTCTTACCGGCGATTTTTCAACAAGCACCTGGCGTGACCATAAGCACACACCCGTGGTCGGATAATACATTTAAAATGCTTCAACGCGGCGAACTGGATTTAGGCTTAACTGGAAAAGATATCGATATAAACGATGCCAAGCTGACTCTCCAACCACCCGATGACATTTGCGAGTTGGAAATTTATCGTGATTACCAAATGTGCATCATTCGCAAAAACCATCCTGCGCTAAAACAACCTTGGAATCTGGAAGCCTATCTCGCCCTACGCCATGTACAAGTACGTTGTGATGGCAACGACCGTTGGTTGCTGGATTATCGCCTTGCAGATATTGGCGCCGACCGCGATATTGCCGTCACCGTGCCCGACTTTAACAGTGCCGCAAGTTTATGTTCATACACCGACTTTATCTTTACTGCGCCAAGTCATTTTGTGCAACTTGCGGCCAAACAGCTTGATTTGGTCGTGCTGCCACTACCGTTAGAATTCCCACCTATGGCTTACACTTTATTCTGGCACCGAGATAGAGAAAACGACCCTGCATTAGGCTGGCTACGTACGATGATCACACAAAAAACCGATCACCTTAGATAAAAACACCGCACTCAATTTGCGCTTAGCGGCTAAAATGAGTAGCTTAACTGTCGTAGTCCTTTTTGGCTCATCTATGGCCTAGTTGTACTCCGACTCTATTGAAGTGATTGCGAGCCTCAATGGAATCGTAAACTGCATGAAGCAGATGGAAACAGCTCCCACACCTGAGCATGAAGGAGCGGTAATTTGAAGGAATAACACAGATGCACAACGATACCCAAAGCCGCGTGAATGCAATTCGCGAATGGCTAGCACAACATAATATTGATGCCCTACTTGTCCCACATGAAGACGAGTATTTGGGCGAATACGTACCAGCGCACAACGAGCGTTTACATTGGCTAACTGGTTTTACTGGTTCTGCTGGTGCTGCGGTAATCACCAAAGACAAAGCTGCTATCTTTGTTGATGGTCGCTACACGGTACAAGTCACCAAGCAGGTTCCTGCTGATCTATTCGAATACCGTCACCTGATTGAAGAGCCTGCATTAGATTGGATTAAAGACCATCTTGCAAATGGCGCGTCTGTGGCAATCGACCCTCGCATGCATAACTCTGCTTGGTTAGACATGGCACAAGCAAAACTTGCAGGTGCACTTGAGCTTAAGATTCTCGACAGCAACCCAATTGATGAGCTGTGGCACGACCGCCCTGCTCCTGTGGTTTCTGACGTTCGCCTAATGGCAACAGAAGCGGTTGGTCAATCAAGTGAAAGTAAGCGCCAAGAAATCGCAGAGCTCGTGAAAAAAGCCGGCGCAGACAGCGCGGTGATCACAGCACTTGATTCTATCTGTTGGTTGCTCAACGTTCGTGGTCTAGATGTATCACGTCTACCAGTTCTGCTTTCTCACGCGATTCTGCATTCAGACTCAAGCGTGGAATACTTCCTAGAGCCAGCGCGCCTACCTGCTGAGTTTGACGCTCACGTTGGTTCTGGCGTAACAGTTCATCACCCAGAAGCATTACAAGCACGACTAGAAACTCTAACTGGCAAGAATGTACTGGTTGACCCTGCGACAAGTAACGCATGGTTTAAGCTGGTTCTACAAAATGCTGGTGCATCAGTGGTGAGTAAAGCTGATCCATGCCTAATGCCAAAAGCGGCGAAGAACGCAGTTGAAATCGCAGGCATGAAAGCATGTCATATCCGTGATGGCGTGGCGATGAGCAAGTTCCTATCTTGGTTAGATGCAGAAGTCGTTGCAGGTAATCTGCATGATGAAGCGACGCTGGCAGACAAACTGGAAGCGTTCCGTAGCGAAGACCCAACGCTTATGGACCTTAGCTTCGATACTATTTCGGCAGCAGGTGGCAACGCAGCGATGTGTCACTACAACCACGAGAACCAACCTGAACCTGGCAAGCTAGAGCTGAACACACTTTACCTAGTGGATTCAGGTGGTCAGTACCTAGATGGCACAACAGACATCACGCGTACCATTGCGATCGGTCAGCCTTCACAAGAGATGATTAAACAATTCACTCTCGCACTAAAAGGTCACATCGGTGTTGCTCGTGCACGTTTCCCGAAAGGCACACGTGGTTACCAAATCGATACACTAGCTCGTCAGCACCTATGGGCGGAAGGCTACGATTACGACCACGGTACTGGCCACGGTGTTGGTCACTTCCTAAGTGTTCATGAAGGTCCAGCGAGCATTTCGAAGAAGCAAATCGACGTGCCTCTAACAGAAGGCATGGTGCTATCCAACGAGCCAGGTTACTACCGTGCGGATGCGTTTGGTATCCGTATCGAGAACCTAGAGCTTGTTGTTGAAACACCAACTAACGGTGACTTCCCTGTTCTGTCATTTGAGTCACTAACACGCTGCCCAATCGACAAGCGCAATATCAACGTTGATATGCTAACTCGTCCAGAACTTGCTTGGCTGAATGATTACCATCAGAAAGTATGGGATGAGATCAGCCCGCTAGTTGAAGGCAATGTGAAAGAGTGGCTTCGTCAAGCAACACTACCAGTAGCACACAGCTAGAAGCTAGAAGCTAGAAGCTAGAAGCTAGAAGCTAGAAGCTAGAAGCTAGAAAAAGTAGAGGGTTGATGTTTTGCATCAACCCTCTTTTTTTGCCTATGTTTCACGTGAAACATAACGATGACCAGTGGCTTTATTTATTGCTTAACCGGAATACGCTGAGTGCCAATCTCGCCATACAGGGTCAAAACCTTTGGCTCGAATCATATTTTCCACAGAACCCGCGCTTCGTTCGTCACTGATCTCAAACTGCTCGAGTTCAGCATCATCCATCGCATAACCACCCGGCTGAGTTTTCGATGCAGCAGACATACTAGTGATGCCTAACGGTAATGCATTGTCTCTGAACTTCGGTGATTCACGAGTCGATAATGACAACTCCACTTCTGGATTCAACAAGCGATAAGCGCAAATCAACTGCACAAGCTGTTTATCCGTCATGACTGATTTTGGTTGGAGCGCACCCTCACAAGGACGTAAACGTGGGAAAGAAATTGAGTAACGAGTCTGCCAATACGTGCGCTCAAGATAGTCCAAGTGCGCTGCCACATAAAAACAGTCGGTACGCCACTCTTCCAATCCTATCAAAGCACCAATACCGATCTTATCGATGCCTGCTTTTGCAAGACGATCGGGTGTATCCAATCGGTATTCGAAATCCATTTTATTACCTCGCAAATGGTGCTCGGCGTAAGTCGAAGGATGATACGTTTCTTGATAGACCATCACCGCATCCAAACCCAATGTCTTGAGCTCTGCGTATTCGTCTTGATCTAGCGGCTGCACTTCCATCGCCAAATAGTTAAAGCGCTTCTTAATCATCGGCACCATTTCGCGGAAGTATTTCATGCCCACTTTGGTTTCGTGTTCGCCAGTCACCAGCAATACGCTATCAAACTTCATGCGTTTAATGGCCTCAACTTCTGCAGCCACTTCGTCCCTATTCAAAGTACGACGCTTGATTCTGTTGTCCATAGAGAAGCCACAATAAGTACAAGCATTGGCGCACAAGTTAGAAAGGTACAGTGGAATATAAAGCGACATGGTATTACCAAAACGCTTGCGAGTGGCCGAGTATGACAGTTGTGCCATCTGCTCTAAGTACGCTTCAGCCGCTGGTGAAATTAGCGCTTTAAAGTCTTCCAAATCACGCTTGGGTTTATTCAATGCTCGCTCAACATCTTGTGCCGTTTTCGCGTAGATCGACATCGAAATGTCATCCCAATTAAGCTGCTTAAATTGTTCAACGAAGCTCATGTTTTCCTCGCTTAATAGCTAAACCAATCTAGTACTAAAGCTCATCTAGGAATGACGTCAGTGGACTCGACGCAACCGCATGAGAAACCTTACCGGCAAGTCCGGCTTCATAAGCCATACGCCCCGACTCTACCGCCAACTTAAATGCCTTCGCCATCGCAACGGGATCGCTCGAAGCTGCAATCGCAGTATTAACGAGCACGGCATCCGCTCCCATTTCCATCGCACGCGCGGCATGTGAAGGAGCACCAATACCCGCATCGACAACCACTGGAACATTAGCTTGGTCGATGATGATCTCTAGGAAATCGTGAGAAACTATCCCTTTGTTGGAACCGATCGGCGCACCTAATGGCATGACCGCTGCACAACCCACTTCTTCCAATCGTTTACACAGAACCGGATCAGCATGACAGTAAGGAAGGACAATGAAGCCTTCACGAACCAGTTGTTCAGCGGCCGCAAGCGTCTCAATTGGATCGGGCATCAAGTACTTCGGGTCTGGGTGAATTTCCAGTTTTAGCCAGTTTGTACCTAACGCTTCTCTCGCCAATTGTGCTGCAAACACAGCATCTTTAGCATTCTTTGCACCTGAGGTGTTCGGCAATAAGTTCACGCCCGCTTGTACTAACGGCAGCAAAATATCGTCTTGTTGGTCGTTCACATCCACACGCTTCAACGCCATGGTCGCAAGTTGAGAACCCGATACTTGAATCGCTTCTGCCATTAATCGGCTGTTGGCAAACTTCCCTGTTCCCGTGAACAGTCTTGATTCGAATTGTTTATCACCAATTTTAAGCATCGACTTTAACCCCCTGCGATCGCTTGAAACAAAGAGATGCTATCTCCCTGTGAAAGAACTGTGCTAGCCCACTCACTGCGCGGCACAACATTGTTATTAATTGCAAAAACACAGCCCATTTCAGGCAGCGCAAATTGACTAATGATTTGCTGTAGATTTGACTCACTGGCAACTTGATGTGACTGGTCATTGATGACAATAGTGATCACATCTAAGTCAGCAGCTGTCATTTGTGTTGTTTGTTGTTCTGATAACGTCATTGCTTCCAACTCTCTTAATTCTGCCCATTACTCGTAAACTAAATCTGAGCACACACTTGGCACTGTTTATCTTTACTTATCGCCATGGTTTGCCATTGCAGCTTCAATCCATCGAACAGGTGTAACTTGGCAGTCTCGACATGAAACTTTCCCGTCGCCAGTTTTTGAATTGCCGCTATCGCTTGGTAGTTACCAAGTGTGCCCACCACCGGACCGACGACACCGCTCTCACTGCACTTTTGCGTTTGCGGTAATTCGTCGAACGGATACAAACAGCGGTAACAGGCTTTACTCTGTACTTCTTGTTCACTTGATGTTTGGTAATCAAAAACAGCGAATTGCCCTTGCCAACCAATTGCCGCCGCCGAGATGAGCGGCGTATTTTGCTCGAAACAAACTTGGTTAATGAGCTGGCGCGTTGGCATGTTATCGGTGCAATCGAGCACAACATCAGCTAGCATCACCTCAAGCTGCAGCTGTGCTTTGTCTAATCGCTTATTGAGAGCACGAATTTGAACCATAGAATTAAGGTCAGTCAGTTGCTTTACAGTCGCTTTTGTTTTCGCAACTTGGAGGTCTTGTTCACGATAAATGATCTGACGTTGTAGGTTACTGCTATCAACTTCATCGTCATCAACCACAACCAATTTACCAACACCCGCTGATGCCAAGTACAAACTCGCTGCGCTCCCTAACCCACCACAACCGATGATCAGCACATGCGATTTGCTCAAACGCTCTTGCCCAATTTCGGCAATTTCAGGCAGAGCGACTTGGCGCTGATAGCGAAGGAACTGCTTATCCGTGAGCATGTTCGCCTCTCTTACTAAGCGCCAACTCACTATTCTGATCAGTAAACGTTAGCTGTCTTTCCTTCATCAGTTGTGTAAAAAACTCGATAACGGACTGAGGTGATTCTGCCAAGGTAATAGCACGTACTACTGCCAAGCTAGAGACGCCCGTTTGCCAAACTTGGTCTGCATTAGATTGGTCAATACCCCCAATCGCGACAGTCGGAAAGCCAAGCACATAGTCACTAACTGCTTTGTCTTTTGCAGGACGGAAAGCAGCCTCTGTATTTGTATAAGGAATGCTATCAATCAGCTTTTGATACAGAGCCAAGCGCACCAATCCTTGTGGTTTCGATGGCATCTGTTTAGTGGTAGTTGGGAAAATATGCCCTAGTGCGATGTAGCTAGGATGAATTTGTACGATGCGCAGTAGTTCGTAATAACCATGAGTAGAAAGACCAAGACGAATACCGGCTTTAGTTAGCTGAGCCAAATTCGATTCTTCTATGTCTTCTTGTCCTAGGTGAACGCCATAAGCGCCATGCTTGATTGCCAGCTGCCAATAATCATTGATGAACACTTGTGCTTGATACTGACGACCTAGCTCAATTGCTCGAATGATCTGTTGTTCTAAATCGGCTTGTTGTGGGTTCTTGATTCGCAGTTGAATAGTGTTGATGCCTAGTGGCAGTAAACGCTCAATCCAAGCAACATCATCAACGACTGGATAGAGCCCTAGACTTTGCTTAGTCAGAATTGGAAAGCTAACGCTCTCGCCTTGTGCAGACCAACCAACTTGAATACCTAGTCGGTTATCCTCCAGTACAGGTGTGGGGAAATTATCAAATTGGTCAGCCCACTGAGTAGTTCGTCCCTCGTCAAGGTTGCCATTAAACAGTGTTTCACGTGAAACATTCGCTTGTTGAGTTAGCATTCCTCGAGCAAGTGTTAACGCATCTTCGATAGGAAAATCGAGTACTGTCAGCGTTACTATCCAAGCAAGGTGATGTTCGGGATCGAACATTGCGTTGAATTTGGACTTAACGGAAAGCGCTCTCACTTCGTTGTGAATTGGGTGACGCCAGATATCAAGCTGAAGCACTTTCTCCTTTTCATCGGATACTTGCGTATCAGCAATGCCAATATAAATCGCTTTCGACGGTTGCTTAGCACACGCTTCTACCGATAAAGCAGAGCGGTAATAGAGCACAAATGAACTCTCATTCTCAGAGTCATAACCATCAATAAGATCTGTCGTTATGCGTGTGGTCTGTTGGTCGCGAACAAGCTGAATAGATTGAGTTGGGCTCACACCCAACTCAATGTCTTCGATGCTAAAACCCTGTTCTTTCGCCAACAACAAACATTGCTGAACTAAACCTGTCAGTTCAATCAATGATGACGGAATAAGGATTTTGCTCATTAGTCACTCACCTCGGCATGTGCTGCTGGATGGTATAGCTCAGAACCTGTATCTCTAAATTCTTGCGATTTCTGACGCATCCCCTCAAGAGGATCATCCAGCATTTTGATTGAGATAGCTTGGTCCGCAGCAACTTGCTCAGTATCTTTCGCGTACTCTCGTACCTCTTGCGAAATCTTCATAGAGCAGAACTTTGGTCCGCACATCGAACAGAAGTGAGCAACTTTTCCAGACTCTTGAGGCAAGGTTTCATCATGGAAAGCGCGTGCGGTATCTGGGTCGAGCGACAAGTTAAATTGGTCTTCCCAGCGGAACTCGAAGCGAGCTTTAGACAGCGCGTTATCACGAACTTGTGCACCAGGGTGTCCCTTCGCTAAATCAGCGGCGTGCGCAGCAAGCTTGTAAGTGATCATGCCTACTTTCACGTCTTCTTTGTTCGGTAAGCCAAGGTGTTCTTTAGGCGTTACATAACAAAGCATCGCACAGCCATACCAACCAATCATGGCAGCGCCAATACCTGAAGTAATATGGTCGTAACCAGGAGCAACGTCTGTCGTCAATGGGCCAAGGGTATAGAAAGGAGCTTCATGGCAGTGCTCTAACTGTTCTTCCATGTTCTCTTTGATCATGTGCATTGGAACATGACCAGGACCTTCGATAATCACCTGTACGTCGTATTCCCACGCTATCTTGGTTAACTCACCAAGGGTACGAAGCTCTGCAAATTGCGCTTCGTCGTTAGCATCGGCCACCGAGCCAGGACGCAGACCATCACCGAGAGAAAGTGCCACATCATACTTAGCACAGATTTCACAGATCTCTAGGAAGTGGGTATATAAGAAGCTTTCTTGGTGATGCGCTAAACACCATTTCGCGATGATAGAACCACCACGAGAGACGATGCCAGTAACGCGTTTTGCAGTCATTGGCACATAACGAAGTAGTAAACCGGCATGGATAGTAAAGTAGTCAACGCCCTGCTCTGCTTGCTCAATCAGGGTATCGCGCATCACTTCCCAGTTAAGGTTTTCCGCAACACCATTCACTTTCTCAAGCGCTTGATACATTGGTACGGTACCGATCGGAACCGGACTGTTACGTAGAATCCACTCGCGAGTTTCGTGGATGTTACGTCCAGTAGAGAGATCCATAACGGTATCGCCACCCCAGCGCGTTGCCCATACTAACTTCTCTACTTCTTCCTCAATCGAAGAAGTGACCGATGAGTTACCGATGTTGGCGTTCACTTTGACCAAAAAGTTACGTCCAATGATCATTGGTTCGGATTCTGGGTGGTTAATATTGGAAGGGATAATAGCGCGACCTTCGGCGACTTCTTTACGCACGAATTCGGCGGTAATATCTTTTGGTAGGTTCGCTCCGAAGCTTTGACCCGGATGCTGTTGATTCAGCACTTCATCGCGATACTTGGCACGCCCCATGTTTTCACGCAGCGCGATGTATTCCATTTCTGGGGTAATAATACCTTTGCGAGCATAGTGCAATTGGGTCACACAATGGCCATCTTTGGCACGTCGAATACGTGGTAGATTACCGTAACGAAGATCGTCTAGTGTTTCGTCTTCTAAGCGTTCTTTGGTGTACACCGAGCTTACTTCATCAAGTAGCTCAGTATCGGCACGCTCTTCAATCCACCCTTCTCTCAGCTTAGGTAAGCCGCTATAGAGGTCTATGGTGTGCTCTGGATCTGTGTATACACCCGAGGTATCGTAAACGCGTACTGGCTCATTAGGTTCGAAAATAGGCGCTTCTTTTGTGCCTCCAATAAGGCTATCAGCGAGTGATATTTCACGCATGGGTACACGAATATCTGGACGTGAGCCTTCTACGTAGACTTTGCTTGAATTGGGGTACGGTTGTACCGAGAGTGTATCAATGAACTGTTTTGCTTCCAGTCTCGCTTGTTTGCGACTCGACATAGCATTTTTCCTTGCTTTGTTATACTAGATAAAAAGTAATTGGATAAAAATGCTTGGCGGATAGATGCGACAAGAGGAGTCAAATTAAGGCTAGTTAAAGCTTACGATATTTGCCTGTAACAACATTCGACTTTTGATAGATCAACCAGAAAGAACTCCGGTGTGAATATCTTCTCTTGTTCCCTTCGCAGATTCTAATCTGATCAGGTTCAACGGATCCCGAATTAACGGTCTCAGCCTTATGGCACTCCGACAAGTGATGTCAGTATATAAAAACGGCTTGGTGAAACCAAGCCGACCTGTTCAATTTTTAACTACTTTGCTAGCTGCGCATCAATAATTGAAAGCCTATCCACGCCGCTGAAATACTTAACACGACATTCAACAATACGTTCAACCCCATCTTAAAGAAAGCGCCCTGCTGCATAAGCAAAACATTATCCATCGAGAAGGTGGAAAACGTCGTTAGTGCGCCTAAAAAACCCAAGCCAATCACTTGTCGCCAAGGTTCCGTTGCCAAAAGTTCATTATCGAAAGCTGCTATCAATAAGCCCATCATAAATGAGCCAACAACGTTAACGGTTAACGTACCATATGGAAAACCACGCCCCAATAAAATGACACAAAGTTCAGAAATTAAGTAACGAGAACATGCACCAAATGCACCACCCAATGCAATAAAACCCAAAACGGATAGTTGTCCCATAATTCCCCCAGAAAAGTTAATGGAGACATTGTAATCAAATTTACGGCAATAGTGATTATACAATCTTAGAATTCAGCAAATTATAGCGCTTAAAACTTATCAAGATTTAAAAAGTTACAGGAGTCACTTTACTTCAATATAACCCATCAACCCCGTCTTCATGTGTTCGATCACATGACAATGGTACATCCAACGTCCAGGGTTATCTGCAACAAATGCCGCTTTCGCACTGCCGTTTTTTCCAAGCAAGACCGTATCGGTATGAAACGGTTCGTCGAGTTTTTTTCCATCTAACTCAAGAACCGTAAATGTGTGTCCATGAAGGTGAATAGGATGATGATATTGGGTGACGTTCTTTAGGTTGAAGATATAGGTTTTTCCCATCTCCAATGTTGAAAGGGGCGCTGGAATATTATCTTTGCTCATTCCCTCCCAAGCCCGTTTGTTCATCAGCCAGAATTTAGGTATCGCTTTGCCCGATTTATCAGCAGGAGTGATCGCCCCCTCCCACTCAAACACATAATCGATTTGCTCTGCATTTTTCAAATCGAGAGCTGGCACAGGGTTGAGAGGTAATAAAGGCAGTTTCTGGTTGTTCGACAGGTCAGACTCAACAACGTCAAACTCGCACAAAAGGAATGGGAAGCGTCCTTTCATTTGACGCACATAAACACGTTTTCCAGCCTTTGGAGCAATCAATCCGATATCTAACCTCATTCCCGGACCAATTTTGTGCTGAGTGAGCTTATAAGGCGTTTTAACAGGGTTACCATCAATAGCAATAACCCAAGCCTCTGCGCCTTCTATAGCGATCGGGTAAGTAATGGTGTTATCGACATTAGCAATTCTTAATCGTGTGGTAGCATTCTGCTTCAGCGTATAAACAGGTTCATGCACACCATTGACGCTACTCCACTCTCCGGGAGTCCCCATACGAGCGCTCAAGCGCGGCACCATAAGGTTCTTCCACTGACCTTGTTTGTCTAAGTGCCAATGCTTGAGGACGACTTCATGCTCTTCATCAAACTGAACAGGCTCTGCCTCTTCAACGACAATTAGCCCGACTAAGCCCTTACCAAGCTGCTTCACACTATTCATATGTGGGTGATACCAAAATGTGCCCGCATCTGGTGGTGTAAATTCATAAACGAATGTTTCACCTGGCATGATAGGCTGCTGGCTCAAGAAAGGTACACCATCCATTTCAATAGGGATTCGCAAGCCATGCCAGTGGATTGTAGTCGGCTCTGAAAGCTTGTTAGTAAACCGAATTATAACTTTCTCGCCTTGGCGACAACGAATCACAGGCGCTGGAATCGAACCATTAAATGCGAGTACGTCTGTGTTAAACCCAGGGACTAATTCTGCAGTAGAAGGCTCTGCAGTGATATCGTATATATATTGCCCCTGCTTATTAGTGCTCCTAGATAGAGAACATGCAGGTAGAACGGCAAGCGCGGAGATTGCTAAGGATGATTGAAGAAAGCGTCGACGAGATATATCCATACATAGTTACTCATTAATCCAGATCGGTTGAGTGTAACTAAATATAAATAGTGATTCCCCTTTATTATTAAAATTTCGGGCCACTGATCATTACAGCTAACTGTAGTTTCGTTCGTTCAGTAGATTAAATGCTGCCAAAGTACAGCAGAAAGCCATACTTACGGGATAAGAGTAGAAATAAGCTGTAATAATGAGAAGAAACCAGATACAAAAAAGGCTCTGACCTAAGTCAGAGCCTGATATGTGGCAGGGGTGGAGAGATTCGAACTCCCAACACGCGGATTTGGAATCCGCTGCTCTGCCAATTGGAGCTACACCCCTATAGAATTTTCATATTCTAGATTTGACAAAACCTCGCATAAGCGAGGTTGTCGATATTAAGTGGCGGAGTGGACGGGACTCGAACCCGCGACCCCCGGCGTGACAGGCCGGTATTCTAACCAACTGAACTACCA
>NZ_JAWOWP010000026.1:0-42329 GCF_033340555.1 Vibrio sp. 1069 | reverse complement strand
GAACCACCCATAAACTCAGGAAGCATTTGACCAAACGCTTCTAGTGCATTTTGCGATGCTTTACGTGATGCAATGTTTGCTGGGTTAGCTTGAAGATCAGCAATGATTTGGCTTGCTTTCTCTTCCCACTGTGCAGGAAGCTCACCGTTTACGCGGCGTTTAAATTCAGCTGCCAGCTCAGGGTACGCTGCTTCATAAGCTGCAAATTTCTCGTTCCACGCTGCTTCCTTAGCTGCGCCTGTTTCTTTCGCTGACCATTCTGCGTAGACTTCTTGCGGAATTTCAAAAGGACCGTGCTCCCAACCTAGTTCTTTGCGTGTTGCTGCAATTTCTTCAGCGCCTAGTGGCGCACCGTGACAATCGTGTGAACCAGATTTGTTTGGTGAACCAAAACCGATGATAGTCTTAGTACAGATAAGTGTAGGACGTGGATCCGCTTTCGCCGCTTCAATTGCTGCGTTGATTGCGTCAGCATCGTGACCATCGACTGCAGGGATTACGTGCCAACCGTAAGCTTCGAAACGCTTAGGTGTGTCGTCAGAGAACCAACCTTCAACGTGACCGTCGATAGAGATGCCGTTGTCATCCCAGAATGCGATCAGCTTGCCTAGACCAAGAGTACCTGCAAGAGAGCATGCCTCGTGCGAAATACCTTCCATCAGACAGCCGTCGCCCATGAACACGTAAGTGAAGTGGTCAACGATGTCGTGGCCTTCTTTGTTGAACTGTGCTGCTAGCGCTTTTTCAGCTAGAGCCATACCAACCGCGTTAGTGATGCCTTGACCTAGTGGGCCCGTTGTGGTCTCGATTCCTGGCGCGTAACCGTACTCTGGGTGACCAGGAGTTTTAGAGTGAAGCTGACGGAAGTTTTTCAGATCGTCGATAGACAACTCGTAACCTGCAAGGTGCAGTAGAGAGTAAATCAGCATTGAGCCGTGGCCGTTAGACAGTACGAAACGGTCGCGGTCTGCCCACTCAGGGTTTGATGGGTTGTGGTTTAGATGAGAGCGCCAAAGAACTTCAGCGATGTCAGCCATACCCATAGGTGCACCTGGGTGACCAGAGTTAGCTTGTTGAACACCATCCATGCTTAGCGCACGGATTGCATTTGCTAGATGTTTACGATCCATAGTGATTACTTCTCGATATTTGATTTAAATAGAGGGAACTCGCCGAAACAAGTTCAAATAGAATTTTTTGAAAATAGTGCTGATGGTAAAAGCGAGTAGACGGGCTACTCGCTTTTGGTAAGCAATTAAAGCTTAGCTTCGATCATCGCTTCTAGTTTGCCTTGGTCAACGGCGAAGTTGCGGATACCTTCAGCCAGCTTCTCAACAGCCATTGGGTCTTGGTTATGTTCCCATAGGAACTCTGCGTGAGTCATTGGTGCTGGACGCTCAGCTGCGCCTTTAGAATCAACTAGTTTCTCAACTACTTCACCCTCAGCTGCTTCTAGTTCTGCAAGTAGAGCAGGAGCGATAGTTAGACGGTCACAACCAGCTAGTTCTAAGATCTCACCGATGTTACGGAAGCTTGCGCCCATAACTACAGTTTTGTAGCCGTATTCTTTGTAGTAGTTGTAGATCTTAGTTACAGATAGTACGCCTGGATCTTCTTGAGCTTCGAAGTCACGGCCTTCTTTCGCTTTGTACCAGTCCATGATACGACCAACGAATGGCGAGATTAGGAATACACCCGCTTCTGCACAAGCACGTGCTTGAGCGAACGAGAATAGAAGCGTTAGGTTACAGTTGATGCCTTCTTTTTCTAGGATCTCAGCTGCGCGAATGCCTTCCCAAGTTGAAGCCAGTTTGATAAGGATACGGTCGTTAGTGATGCCAGCATCGTTGTACATTTTCACTAGTTGACGAGCTTTCGCTACGCTGCCTTCCATATCGTAAGATAGACGAGCGTCTACTTCTGTAGAGATACGACCTGGGATAGTTTTTAGGATTTCTTTACCGATGTTTACTGCAAGCATGTCACAAGTATCTTGAACTTGTTGAGCTTTGTCGTTGCTCTGTGCTTTAGCGTATTCGATTGAAGCATCGATTAGAGGTGCGTACTCTGCGATTTGAGCGGCTTTAAGGATAAGAGAAGGGTTAGTTGTTGCGTCTTCTGGCTGATACTTTTTAATTGCATCAATTTCGCCAGTGTCTGCTACTACAGTCGTTAGTTTACGAAGTTGCTCTAACTTGTTGCTCATAATCGATCATCCTATTTAAATGGGATTAAGCGTGATTTTTGTTATCACAGCTTGTGCATTTGAAAGCGAGTTAGCTAACCGTCTCATCGCATTTAATGAGACATCTGCTCAGCCAACTACGGAAAATTTCGTTACCGAACAAATGCTATGAACATTTGATCGATAGCTGAGTAAATGATGTGTCCATATTTATCCTATCTATGCTGAAAGTCAATCGCTGAAATGGACTTATAGTGAACTTCATCAACGTTTTTTTACTGTGTGTTTAGTGGTTAACCCAAATAAACGTTTGCCCTTATTGTTCAAAGCTTGAGCGTTATCCAAGAGGGTAAAAAATTGTAGTGAGAAAATGTTATTGCGATGAGCAAATGTAGCGTTTAAATTGATAAAGAACATATGCTAAGTCAATGAGCATATGTTCACTTATTGCATACAATATCGATCCTCTTAAAGGGCGAGAGAAACCATGAGCAGTTCTAATCAAGATATTTCCATTGAAAACACGGATTTGTTGACAGAGATTTCCGTCGCGTATTATCAAGACGGTGCGACTCAGGAAGAGATATCGAGAAAATTTGCCATATCACGCGCAAAGGTCGGGCGAATGCTAAAGCAGGCGCGTGATGAAGGCATTGTTGAAATTACCGTTAAATACCATCCGGTGTTTAGCGCCAAGATTGAACAACGTTTGATCGAGCGATTCGGCGTTAAGCGCGCGCTTGTTGCTCTTGATCAACCGAATGAAGAAGCGCAACGACTACAGGTATCGGGATTGGTGTCCAATTATCTCACTAGCACGCTCAAAAACGGTATGGTGGTGACGGTCGGACAAGGGCGCAACGTGTCGTCTGTCGCTCACCATATAGGTGTTATTACGCCGCGTGACTGTAAATTTGTGTGTGGCATTGGTGGTATTCACCCGCGTGGCGGTATGTATAACGCCGACCATATTTGTCGTCAGTTGGCGAAGAAATATGGGGGAACCTCTGAAACCCTTTATGCGCCGGCATACGCAGAAAATAGAGAACAGAAGTTGGCCTTCATGCAAAATGCAACCGTGAAACAAACGCTCGACCTAGCACGTAAAGCCGATGTTGCTTTGGTTGGTATTGGTGACATGAGCGAAAACAGTTACATGGTCGACTTAGGTTGGTTTACGCCTGATGAAGTGGTTCAGTCGAGACTTCAACAAGGTGTGGTAGGGGATTTTGCAGGTTATGACTTCTTTGATATTCACGGTAATGTAGCGAACACGGTAATGAGTGACCGAGTAATTGGACTTGGTATTGAAGAGTTTCGGCCGATCTCGGAAGTCATTGCGATCGCAGCAGAGAACAGCAAGCCGCTCGCTCTACTCGGAGCATTAAGAACTGGAGCGATAGACGTGATCGCCACGAGCGTTAGCAACGCATTAACCGTGCTCAACTTAGATGAGCAAATGCACGGCAACGCGACATCTGAACGCTAACGAAAATAGTCGGCTTTTGATGTAGTCAGGCTATGAGGAGGGACAAATCACTCATAGCCAGTTTCTATTTCGAAACGACAAGTTTGGTTTAGAAGCTGCGTTTAGTTTATTGGAACACATCATCTTTAGATAAACGTAAGATACTTTGTTAAACAGACACTTGTCTTAACGCTCGATAGGTAGAGAGTGGTCTGCACCCCATTCGGTCCAAGAACCGTCGTACACCGACAGATTGTCGAGACCAATTTGATACGCCGCGAGTAATAAAATGCATGCGGTTACACCGGAACCGCAACTAAAAATAATCGAATTGTCACTATCTATCGTTAGTGCGCTAAATATCTGTTGCAACTCTGAATTTGGTTTAATGTGACCGTTGGCCAAGAGTTCTTGAAACGGTAAGCAAACCGAATTTGGAATGTGCCCACTACGTAGACCTTCTCGTGGCTCAGGCACTTCACCAAGGAAGCGAGCTTTGGCTCTAGCATCGATGATATTGGCACTTTTATTGGTTGAATGAGCAAGAACATCTTGTGCACTCAAAAAGGCATTTTGGTTGAGCTTGCCCGCAAAGTTGCCTTCTTCGCTTGGTTGCGATAGGGCACTTTCGGCAGGGAGTCCTGCTTCAATCCAAGCTGGAAGACCGCCATTTAAGACTCGGACATTGTCATGCCCCATGGCTTTGAACATCCACCAAGCTCTTGGTGCCGCTAAAGTGCCTGAGTTGTCATAAACCACAATCAAGTCTTCGTTGTTCAAACCGAGTTGTTGCGCACTTTGGTTGAAGCCTTCTTCTGTTGGCATCATATGCGGTAGGGAGGAGCCGGGTAAGCAAAAGTCATTGTCGTAATCAAAGCGTAAAGTATTTGGAATCCACTTATCTTGAATCTTTTTACCTTCAGAAGGGATTTGAAACGCAATACTAGCGTCGAGGAGCTTGACGTTAGGTTGGCCGAGAAGGCTATTGAGTTCATCAGTACTAATCAGTGCTTGCATTGTCTTTAGTTTGCTAGGTGGATAATCTTACTGTTTTACAACAAAAAAATCGCATGTTCAAAAGAACGATGCGATTTTTAAGTTAAAGATTGAAGATTTGTTCTGAAAGACAGCTTTCGATTTACCCAGTTACATGGTCCAAGTGTTGTCTCCAGAAGTAATCACTCTCTGAATTGGGTCACTACCGTCATAGAACCAAATTTCAACAAGTAGGCTACCTTGGCTATCAGAAACATTAAAGTCGACGTTTGCTGTACCGTTGTTGAGTGGAACCGATGCGACTTTGCTTGGATATTTTGCATCGTAGTTACCTGAACTGTTCTCGACAAACTCTTTGTACACGCTTAGGTGTGCACGTTGTGAAGAGAAACCACTGATGTCTACATTGAGCGTACCCTCCGTCACTGGGTTGTAGCTAAAGCCATCCGGTACTACTAGGTCCTGCATGGTTGCATTTTCTACAGTTACGGTAGTCTCTTCTACGGTTGTTTCTTCCTGTTGGGTTGTGTCTTCCTCTGCAACGGTGGTTTGGGTTGGTGAAGGTGGTGTACTGTTACCACCTCCGCCGCCACCGCCACAAGCCGTTAGTGCTAATCCCATGATGATTGTGATAAGTGCTTTCATAATGTTATCTCCCTATGGAATGTAGCATTTGTTAGGTGTTGGAGCGGTGTGCCAATCTGTGCTTCGTTCGCCACCAGACTCAGCCCAAGTTTGGAATTGAGGGTATGCATCGACCATGTCTACACGCTCTAGCGGCCAATCCCAATCTTCTACTATCAACAGTGCCCAAGGTAAGTTGTTTGCTGTTTTGAAGTACACACCTTGCGCAGGGTCACTTGCATCGACGCCGACACCGAAGAGGTTTTGGTCATCAAACTGTTCTGTTGGTGCTTGGTCTGCTAAGTGAACTTCCCATTTACGGCCTGGTTGGAAGGTAATCCCATCGCCATGGTAAGTGCCCGGTGTTGCAAAGATGAACGGGTCGTATGGCATGGCTTGAATGGCTGAACGGTCAGATCCTTCAGTGAAGAACACATTCAAGGTAAAGGTGAGTGAAACGTTATCATCACAGCCAGACTCGGTACGGAAGTAGCTACAGCTGCTCGCCGCGTGTGTGCTTAAGTCTTCACTGATGATGAAAATGGCTTCATCAGAAATACTTTCCAAGCCATTAGATGCTTGTTCTACACCATTGAAGGAGAGCGTTGTTAGTCCGTTTTCAATCGAGCTTCTTAAAACACCCGGTAGTCGGATTGCGAAGCCATTTTTGTAACTTGCGCCGTAAGCCGCTAGGTCACCAGTAATTTGAATATTCTCAACATGACCAGCAAGACTGGTTTCAGTGATGCGGAATTTCACGACCACATCGTTCATATCGTAGTCTGCGGTGTATGGCCAGTTATCTTCGTAAGCGACGGTGGCGTAATCTTCTGCACTCGGGAAATATTCCACTGAGTAACCATTACCAGTGATGGTAATTGGGTAATCTTCCACCTCACCAGATGTCGAACCACCATCGTAGTTTAATCCGGTTTGTTGGCTAAAGCGGAATCGGCTCCAGCTAGACCCTTCCGTTGCAGCGGTTGAAACTACAAACGGTAGGGGATTATTACCCGCAGACAGTAATTGGTCGGTAAAGACTTGCTCACCTTCATCATCAAAGTCACCATCGCGGTTCCAGTCAAACCATGCTGATAGGTAGCCAGAAGTAGAAGCTGTCACATTCACAATTGAGCTTAAGCCTGGGTCAAGTGCGGATACAAAACCAACACCATCTTCATCGGCTGTGCCCACAGAGTTGTCGTTTGCTTGACCGTCGGCATCACCATCAGGAGCGACTGAACCAAGCCAAGTTACACCGTCGACTTCGTGGCGAGGACCGTTTGACGCAAGTGTTGTGTGGTAGCTGTCTGGAGCATCACCGAAATCAATTGGCTCGTCTTCGTTAATCACTGGAGCGTTTGCACAACGTGCGCCATCATTTTGGCTTGAGCTTGGACCGTTGGATACAAACTCAACCGCAGGAACGATACCTGCTGCGATATTGGCTGCGTTACCTTCCGAAAGGTCAACGCGATAGATTTTGCCATCTTGGTTACGTGACACGTAGTAGTTGCCGTTTACATCGAAGTAGCCAGCACCAAATGTGCCTTTCTCACCTGTGTCACCTATCGCAGTTGCGCTACCATTTGATGGGTTGAACTGATATAGCACACCAGAGTTGTTGTCGATGCCGTAAAGGGAGCCATCACCTGGATGAAATGCAAAGTCGGTTAGGTTCACAGTCGCTGTTGAGCTGATTTTCACGATGCTCAATGTCGCATTTGGATCAGAATCGAGCGGAGAAAGGTCAATGGAGAAAAGTCCTTTGCCTTTGCGGTACAAGTAGTAGACGTGGTTGTAAACGTCACCTACGTAAAACGTGTGGTCGGTAGGAAGACCCGAAACATCAAGTGTCTCTGCTTGGAAGTCTTGACCAAGACGAACAATCTTTTTGTTTGTGGTGTCGTAGCCGTAGATATAACGGTCAGTGAAGTTAAAGCCTACACCGTTGATGCCCGAAGCCAAACCTGTGTCGTCCTCTAAAAGAGTCGTAGAGCCTGTAACCAAATTGACGCCATAGATTTGAACCGGGGTTGATTGGAATAGGTATGCTTGGCTTGGGCACGTATCAAATGGCGCCGCTTGTGCGTAAGCGCTCGCTATTAGAGACCCAAGTAGTAGTGATGTCCTTTTCATAATTCGCCCTCTCATTGGTTCGTGATATATGCAATGAAAGGAATGTGCCAACTTTTAACTTGTTGAATTTTATAGAGATAAGATTTGTAAGAAGAAGGGTTGTAAATCTGATTGTCAAAATGATAAAAAGCCCAACATCGAGTTGGGCTTTTTGGGAATGATTAGAGGTATAGAACTAACTACAAACCGGACAGGTTGGCATTTTCATCAGATTCATTTCTCGCCAAGACATGCTGAGCGCGTCCAAAATCAGAATTTTGCCTTTCTTTGGTTGGCCGTAATCAGCAATCACTTTGATCGTCTCCATCGCTTGTACTGCGCCAACAATACCCACAACAGGAGCCATGACTCCGGCTTCGACACAACTTAACGCACCGCTGCCGAAGAGGGCACTTAAGCACTGGTAACATGGTTGAGTTGGGTCGTCGTAAGTAAACACACTCACTTGGCCTTCCATACGAATAGCCGCGCCTGAAATTAGCGGTGTTTTAGTCGCAAAACATAGGCGGTTAAGTTGATTGCGCGTATCGACGTTATCTGATGCATCAACAACAATTGTGTGCTGTTCGATCAAGCTTTTTAGCTCTGTATCATCAAGACGCTTTGCGATGGTATCTACAATGATGTGCGGGTTAAGTTCGCGTAGCGCATTGGCCGCCGAGTCTACCTTCTTACGACCAATATCCGCATCGTGGTGCAGCACTTGGCGCTGAAGGTTAGACAACTCGACGATATCATCATCAATCAGCGTGATTTTACCGACACCAGCAGTCGCCAAATATTGGCTTGATGCGCAGCCTAAACCGCCAGCACCAAGCATCAATACCGATGCTTGTTTGAGTGCTTCTTGTCCTTCAAAGTCAAACTGACGAAGAATGATTTGGCGGTTGTAACGCAACATTTCCTGATCGGAAAGAATATCCACAACGTCTTCCTAGTAAAGGGTTGAGTTGAATAGTTGAATCTGAACCGTTTCGCCCACTTCAACTCGGCCGCGTTCACGTTCCAATACAACAAAACAGTTCGCTAGGCTCATTGAGCGGAATGCACCAGAGCTTTGGTTACCGGTTGTTTCAACCACAAACTTGCCATCTTCCAATGTATAGATACCACGTTGGTAATCGGTACGACCTGGCGCTTTCTTAAAGGCGGTTTTGGTTGTTGCTGGAATAGATTCGGGTGCTTTCCATTCTGTATGGCCTGCAAGTTTTGCCAGCATTGGTTGAACAAGCACGTACATAGTAAGAACTGCAGAAACAGGGTTACCCGGCAGCCCACAGAACCAAGCTGTACTTAGCTTACCAAATGCGAAAGGTTTACCCGGCTTGATTGCTAACTTCCAGAAACCGATTTCACCAAGCTCTTCAAGAATGTCTTTGGTGTAATCCGCTTCGCCCACACTAACACCGCCTGAGGTCACAACCACATCTGCCAATGTTTGCGCTTGTTCAAAGGTTGCTTTCAGAGTCTCTGGGCAATCTGGAATGATGCCAAGATCAACGGCTTCACAACCGAAGTTTTCAATAAGCGGTTTAATACCGTAACGGTTGCTGTCGTAGATCTGACCTTCGTCTAGCGGTTCGCTCAGTGGTTTAAGTTCATCACCAGTAGAGAAGAACGCAACTTTTGGCTTACGTACTACTGTCACATGGCTAACACCAAGCGACGCAATCATCGGAATATCGCGAGGTGTCAAACGTGCACCTTTTGCCAGTACGATGTCGCCTTGTTTGATGTCGTCACCTGTTGGGCGGATGTTGTTTTGTGGCTTCACGTCGGTTTGGTTGAACTGAATGCCAGCATCTGTTACTTCAGTATTTTCTTGCATGATAACGGCATCACAACCCTGTGGGATTTTTGCGCCAGTCATGATGCGAACACAGGTACCTTGAGGCCATTCACCTTCAAAAGGTTGTCCTGCAAATGATTTACCTGCCAGAGGCAATACAGAAGATGACTCAAGATCTTGAATGCGAATAGCGTAGCCATCCATTGCTGAGTTGTCGAATGGCGGTACGTGGATAGGAGACAAGATATCTTCTGCCAGTACAAAACCGAGTGCTTCAGCAAGTGGAAGAGAAAGCGTTGTTTGGATAGGTTTGATTCGCGATAACATTTTGTCCATCGCTTCTTCAATTGGCATCAAGCCAGGTGCGTCGCAGCAGCCCATTGAGAAAATCCTGTGTTCTTTTGTTTTGTGGCAACTTTACCATAAAAAGGGGACCGAGTAAGAATGTCCACCTATAAAATATGGGTGTAATTATTCAAAAATCCGAGTATCCTTGTCAGCCATCCGAAAGGGGTAAAAAGCCCGCGGAGCTCAAGAAAATCAGCTCAGTACCTTCATCTGATGTGACTTGGTGTAAAGACACGAACTGAGCAACTCAAAGCGAAAAGTATGAATGCAATTTTGATTGGGTTTGTACGAAGGCTGAAGTAAAACAAAAGAGGAAGTGGAATGTCAGGTCTTAGCGAGTCAGCGAAGTTAGTAAAAGAAGCGCTAGAGCAACGCGGTTTGGAAACGCCAATGCGTCCAAACAACGTAAGTCGTGAAGAGAAGAAAGAGAAGATCGAACACCACATGCGTGAGATTTTAGGTCTACTTCAACTTGACCTCACTGACGATAGCCTAGAAGAAACCCCTCACCGCATTGCTAAGATGTACGTTGACGAAATCTTCTCTGGTCTGGATTACTCCAACTTTCCTAAAATCACAGTGATTGAGAACAAGATGAACGTGAGCGAGATGGTTCGCGTGAAGGACATCACCGTAACTAGTACTTGTGAACACCACCTTGTGACCATTGATGGCAAGGCCGCTGTGGCTTACATTCCACGTGGCAAGATCATTGGCTTATCAAAGATCAACCGTATCGTTCGCTTCTTTGCTCAGCGTCCACAAGTACAAGAGCGTATGACTCAGCAAATTCTTGTTGCACTTCAAACGCTGCTTGAGTCCGATGATGTGGCAGTGACGATTGACGCAACACACTACTGCGTGAAATCTCGCGGTGTGATGGATGCAACCAGCGAAACGACAACAACTGCATTGGGTGGCATCTTCAAGAGCAACCCAGCAACGCGTGCCGAATTTCTGCACGGTTTACGCTAGGTAACTAAGCAAGTTTCTAAGAGGATGGCAAACGCCATCCTTTTTTTATGCTTGTTTAGAAAATGACTTCATGATTTCTGGCCAATACATTTTGACGTAACCTGCCGATACCCAAACAACCAATACAGTCGCGATACTGAGCTCTAGAAAACCAAAGTCGTGTAGCCAGTGCCAGTGAGGGTGCGATTCGGCGAAAAAAGAGGTCAAGCGATGCATTGCGATGGCGCTGATCACGGAAGGAAAGGTTACTGCCGCGATAGAAGGTTGAAACTTCAAGCGAAGTAAGCGGAAGTAACATAAGTAGATCAATAAAGTCATAGTGATGGCGATCCCGGCCAATGCGCCTGTCAGTATCGGATCAGGTAAGGGAAAGTTCACCAAGTATGCTGCTAATGACAAGTTTACCGGCGCGGCCATAATCGCGAGGGTCGGTCTTGCTCGCCTTGGTAGAGAGCCGAAAAACACCAAACGATACAACACGAGTGGCAGCATGAAGAAATAAATGCCGATGCACATCATCGCTAACGTTTCGGAGAATAAGTTGTGACCTAGTTGAGAACCGGCTAGTGAACTACTGATCAGCCCCACCGGATAAAGAAACCAACTCGGTACGATATTGGACATTTTGAAGTTCATTAGCTGAAAGCTAAAAAACAGCACCATCATAGTAAAATGCAGCAAAAGCGCCATAAACCAAAGTGGATAAGCGATGATAGGTGCTACAGCGGCAAGATAATCTGCAAGGATCAGTAACGCCATACTCATTGGTGCCATTAAACTACCACTCAGTGGGTGACGAATGTCGACCATGAATAATCGTGGATTCGCGGCATATTTTATGAGTACAGGGGCGAGTAAAAGTGCGCCGAGTGACGCCAAAAATGGGCGTATCGGTTCACCAATCTCAGGAACATAGAGTGCCCAAGCTTGCCCTAAACCTATCATACCTAGTGCCAACGCGGCTTGAGACGGCGGGACACTATAAAACTGCACAAGTCTTCTCCAGTTCAAATCTACTCCATTTGATTTTTGCCTGAATGAAACGAAACATGACGATTTGGGTGAAATGCTCTATTTAAGTAGCGAATACTAACAAGTATGGAGAGGGGTTTCTCATGAAAGGTGGTGAGCAAATATCAGAGAATGATAATTTTGTGAGTTTGGTATCGAATATTTGGGAAAAGATGTAAAAATGCAGAGTTTATCGCTCCAAACCCTCGATAGTCTGGAGCGAAGTGATAACAAAGAGAATGTTATGTTGATTGATTCTCCGGTAGATCCTGTTGGCGTAACTTTTCGTTTTTGATTGTGCGATGCAGCAGCTGGCTGTAAATAGGTTGTCCACCCAACAATTGAGCAATAATCACAGCGCCCAAACAAGTAATGATCAATGGCAGGATTAAGTAGTAGTTATTCGTCATTTCAATCACTAACAGAATACCTGTAATCGGTGCACGTACCGTTGCTGCAAACAGGGCACCCATGCCCGCAATCGCAAATACACCAGGCTCGATATCAAGCGCAGGGAGCAAGACATCAGCACTTGCTCCGAACGCATAACCAAATAAGGTTCCCAGAGCAAGCATAGGTGCAAAGATGCCTCCCGGCGCACCAGAACCAAAACAGAGCAGGGTTGTAATTACACGACCAAAGAAAAGCAAAACTAAAATGGATACCGAGTAGTTACCGTTAGTAATGTCAGGAATAAGGCCGATACCACCACCAGTTAGTTGGGGTACGTACAAAAGAAGCAAGCCAAACACGCCTCCCAGTAACGAACCCACAATCAAGTAGCGCTTACGATCGTTTTTGTGAATTGCGACAAAACTGTCTTGTGCCACGGTAATCAGTTTGTTGAAGATCACGCCAAACACGCCAAACAATGCGCCAAGCAATAAAAATAGCCATAGGGTTTGAAGCTCTGGCGACTGGTATTGCGGCATAGTGATAACGGCGTCTTGCCCGTTGATGGCGCGAAACACTATGTTCGCCATAATGGCAGAAATGATCACTGCACGAATTGAGATCAAAGAGTAGCGAAACTGAGGTCGCATTTCCTCCACAACGAACATAATGCCTGCGAGTGGGGCATTAAAAGCCGCAGCCAAACCGCCAGCAGCACCAGAAGCGAGCAGGGAGTGGCGGGTATCGTCATCCTTTACCCGGAATATATCGGTCACCATTCGACCTACAGCACCACCCATTTGAACGGTTGGGCCTTCACGACCCAGCACCATACCTGAGCCAAGTGCGCCCATGCCGCCGAAGAATTTTACTGGTAGAACTCGCCACCAGCGCACTGGACGAATATTATCCATTGCCCCTTCGATTTCAGGAATACCAGAACCTGCCGCTTCTGGCGCAAAGCGGTGCACAAGAAAATAGCCAATAAAAGCTAAAAGTGCGCTAATGAGAACCGCTGCCAGCCACAACGGTAGAACATTACCAATTTCGCTTCTTAACCATTCTGTTCGTGTTTCAGAAACGAAATGAACGGCAAGCTCGAAATACGTACCGACAAAACCAGCCAACGTACCCACAATGGCGGCCATAATGAGAACAGAAAATGGTGTTGACCCTCGAGAGACAAACTGGTTAATCGCATCTTTCGGTACGTGCGCCAACACAGATTTCACAATTCTCTCGCGTTTGGTCATTAACAAGCTCTCCTGTTGCTGGGGGGAAGGGACGAAAGAAAGTATACGCTTCGCAGAGTCTAGACCTAATCAATAAAGATGCAATTTAGCTTTTCACTATTGAGTGTTCGAAGTGTCGCGATATTATTCATTCACTCAGATTGTGCTATTGCTCTCATAATTTAGGATAAAAAACTTGTTTTTTGAGAAAAATGAACCATGCTTTAATTGTAAAGCAACATGACTGCTTCAGAAGGAGGGATGTGAGGTTTTACACACAATTTGGATGGATTCAAACCCTACGGTAAGTCCTCGTTTTATGTTCGGGATGCATCAATAGACATCGCCGATTCGCACACTCACGATTGAGTAACGAGGTAGAGGCGCACGCACATGTGCGCCTTCTTAATTTCTGCGTTATAACTTTCATCACCATAACTTTCATCGCCACCTGCCACTATTTTTCTCTTGAACATTTTCTTGCAGTTAGTAATGTCTTGGTTCGATGTCAACCAACTAGAGCAGTGCATGCGCTTTTATCTTCGACTCTTACTTTCTTTATGTTGTTGTTCGGTAACGTTTCCGGCACTTTCAACGCCGAGCTGGTGGCAAGACACGTTGTCAGCAATGCCATATTCCAATCTAAAAGAACGTATAGAAAAAAGTGGAAGCTGGTATGGTTGCGAAGTGCAGTTGCGAGACAACTCAACGTTTATCAGCGCATTTTGTTTGGATGATTTTTCGTACTACCAGCAGCACTTGTATGGTGAAGTGATTTTGAGAAGAGAAAGAGCTCAGTTCTCGTTTCTCACTGAATACGAGTGGCAGCGTCTGAATGACTTACTCCTCAACTTAAGAAAGGATGGGTTAGTTTTACGCAGAGTTACTATCGGACAAGAACACTATGATGTCGTTGAAGCTCTGGAAAAGAAATCTTCCGAACTTGTCGATAAAGAAGTTATTTTGTTGATGAACCGCTATCCGCAAGAAGCGATTCGAAGTTTGCTTTGGGTAAAACCGGACGAGTTTCTGACGCCATCACCGTCCTTAAATGTGCAATTGCGCAGTGATGGCGAAATTATCGAGGTCAAAGTGACTCGTTTTTAGATTCTTTATGGAGAGATAGGAAGGTCGCCATTGCAGATTCGTCCAAAAAACCATCCGATTTTTTGTGAGCGCGCAGGTATTGATAGCCTGCGATTAGCTTGCGGTGTAGCTCTTCTGCATCGTCTGACAACGGCTGATTCATAACGTGTTGAAAGGCAAGTTTGTACGCATCCATATCCACGACTTCAGCACGGCGATATAAATAACCACATCCCGTTGCTAACCATTCAAGAGAGCAATTGGCGCGCATTGCAATTTGATTTGCTTTGGTTAGGCTAGGTTCACTGCCTTTAAGGTATTTGCGTATTAAAGCTTCAGACACATCGACGCGTCGTGCGAACCCGCTGATGCTTTCTTCTCCGATCAGGGTGGCTAGGCGTTGGGCAAAAGACATATTTCGTACTCCAGTTCGAATTGCGAAAGTTTACCCGTTGAGCCGGTACGAAAACAAGACTACGATGAATGCAGATCAATTGAAGGAGAAAACCCATGGTTGCAAAAGTAGTAACTGCACCAAAAGGCCCAGAGTTCTCAGAGCTGGTTCAAGGATATTGGCGTGCAGTTGAGTGGGGAATGACGGCTCAAGAGCGTTTGTCATTTCTTAAGCAACACATTGAGTTAGGCATTACGACAGTCGATCACGCCGACATCTACGGTAATTACGAGTGTGAGGCGTTGTTTGGTGAAGCGTTAGCTTTAGACAAGAGTGTTCGTGAGCAAATTCAGATCGTGACGAAATGCGACATCAATTTGTGTGGCGATAAAACGCCAGAGCGTAAGATCAATCACTACGACACGAGCTCAGCACATATCTACCAATCGGTGAATAACTCGCTAGAACGTTTGAATGTGGATGAAATCGACGTACTTTTAATTCATCGTCCTGACGTGTTAATGGATGCAGACGAGGTTGCAGAAGCATTTTCTGAGCTTCACAAAGTCGGCAAAGTGAAGCACTTTGGCGTGTCTAACTTCACTCCACGCCAGTTTGAACTGCTGCAATCTCGCTTAGGTAAGCCGTTGGTTACTAACCAAGTGGAAATCAACCCACTTAGCTTTGAGGTTGCACACGATGGAACGCTTGATCAAATGCAAATGTTGCGCACGCGACCAATGGCTTGGTCTTGCCTCGGTGGTGGTTCAATTTTTAGTGGTGACAGTGAGCAAGCTGTTCGTGTCCGTAACGAATTAGAAGCAATTCGTGAAGAAGTGGGCGCAGCGAGTATTGATCAAGTAATTTATGCCTGGGTACGTCGTTTGCCATCTAACCCTATTCCAATCATTGGCTCTGGTAAAATCGAGCGTGTGCAAACTGCAGTTAATGCATTGAACATCGAACTTACTCGAGAGCAATGGTATCGCGTATGGGTGGCTTCTAAAGGCCATGGTGTGCCATAGAATTGATATCTTATCGATGAAATTATTATTAAAGGCATCCTCTAGCAGGGTGCCTTTTTAGTTTTAGCGCGTTACTGTTTACCCATTATGGAAATGGAAAGAATGAAATTCGAGCAAAAATGGGCTTTGGATGTTAGCTGCAACTTTTTGCTTACTTTTGGTGGAGGAGTTTTACCCATGTTTGTTTTATGTCACTAAACAGCGAATGTGATGCTTGCTTTTTAGTCATTTTGTTCACTCATTCATTCATATTGCGTATGCTTATTGAATAATAAAGAAATAAAAAACTCGTCAGTTTTCTCGTATTACATGCTGTAACAATCTGTTAGACTCCGGCGCAGATTGTGGAATATAAAAAGGTGATTGAATGTCTTTTCCCGTACTCATCTGTGATGATTCAGCGTTAGCACGCAAACAGATGGCGAGATCACTACCAGCCACATTGAATGCCGATATTACGTTTGCTATCCACGGAAAAAACGCGCTAGAAGAACTCGAAAAAAACGAGTTTAAATTGATGTTTCTTGATTTGACCATGCCAGAAATGGATGGCTTTGAAACACTAGAGCACATGCAACGGTTAGGGGATAAAACTCCGGTGGTTGTGGTGTCGGGGGATATCCAACCTAAAGCGAAAGAGCGCGTGTTCGCACTGGGTGCAAAAGCGTTTATTCAAAAACCGATCGCCAAAGATGAACTCAAGAAGGCGCTTAAAGAGTTGGTCGAGCCAGAACCTCGTCCTCAAATTATCACGCCTGTCTCTATTGAGTTACCGATTTTACGTCGTCGCGATATTTACATGGAAGTGGCTAACGTTTCAATTGGTCGAGCAGCCGATGCGTTGGCGCGTCACTTTGATGTGTTTGTGCAACTACCTCTGCCGAACGTCAATATCTTTGAAGTGAGCGAACTTCACATGGCCCTACGCGACTTGGCGTCGCATGACAACGTATCGGGTGTTTGTCAGGGATTTTGTGGCGAAGGTATTGCTGGCGAAGCGCTAGTGATCTTGAGTGACTCAAGCGTATCTGATCTCAAAAAGTTGATGAAAGTACCAGCAGACAGCGAAGAGCTAGAAGAGCTTGAGCTGCTAATGGATATTTCTAATATTTTGGTGGGGTCGTTCTTAAATGGTTTAGGCGAGCAGTCTGAAGTCCGATTCTTCCAAAGTCCACCAGTACTCCTTGGTCAGCATATCTCAATTGACTCGATCATTGAATCTACAACTGGAGCATTCAGCCGCACGATGACATTCGAAGTGAGCTACAACATTGAAGGAACGTCGATTCGTTGTGACTTGTTGTTTATGTTTGTGGATGAATCCTTGCCGCTGCTTGATAACAAACTGTCTTATCTAATGGAGGAGTTCTAATGTTGAATATGCCAGCAGAGTTTGAACAATTCCATTGGATGGTGGATATGGTACAAAACGTCGACATGGGCTTAGTGGTCATTGATCGAGATTACAATGTACAGGTCTGGAATGGGTTTATGACTCATCACAGTGGTTTGCAGTCTCATGATGCGATAGGTCGTTCTATATTTGATATCTTCCCTGAAATCCCACAGGAGTGGTTTAAATTAAAAACAAAACCAGTGTATGACCTAGGCTGTCGCAGCTTCATCACATGGCGACAACGACCTTACTTATTCTGCTGTCGCAATGTTCGACCAGTTACGCAGCAAGCGGAGTTTATGTACCAGAATGTTACGTTGAACCCAATGCGTACACCGACTGGAAAAATCAACTCGTTGTTTTTGTCTATACAAGACGCGACGGCTGAAGCTCTGATGTCTCAGAATCAATAGCGATAAAAAACTTTCTCAAAAGCCAAGGTCCGCCTTGGCTTTTTTGTATACTTATAATTGTGTTTCCCAATGCGTAGAACGTGAATATGGACTTTAATCTCGCTCTAAAACTCTACACCGCAGAGCAAGTAAAAAACGGTGAAACGCTGGCTGTGCAAATGGCTGGTGTTTCTATGTATAGCTTAATGCAACGCGCTGGTATGGCCGTGTATGAGCGCTTTTTACATCTGTATCCTAAATCAAAAAATATCTTAGTGATTTGCGGTAAAGGGAATAACGGTGGCGATGGTTACGTATTTGCATCTCTTGCGAAACAAGCTCAACTCAATGTACATGTTTTCCAAATTGGTGATGTATCTGTGCTAAAAGGTGATGCTTTGCGCGCATACCAAGACTGGAAGTCAATCGACGGTGTTAACAATGATTGGGATGAATGGAATACCGCATTGCTAGAAGCAGATGTGATCATCGATGCCATGTTAGGCACTGGTTTAAGCGGTGAGGTTCGTTCGGAGTATCGTCGCTATATTGACCAAATTAATCAAATTCATACCCCTGTGATTGCAGTCGACGTTCCTTCTGGTCTGTGTGCTAATACAGGTGCAGTTTTAGGTGATGCTATTCGTGCCGAGCATACTGTAACCTTCATTGGGGTTAAGCAAGGCTTATGCACTGGACAAGCGAGAGATCGAGTTGGCGAGCTCTACTTTTGTGGTTTAGGCGTCAATACTAAGTTTGATACTATCGAAGTAGAAAGTGCATTAGGTATTGATCATCAGGTTGTTTCAAGATTAATGCCCAAGCCAAATCCAACGGTCCATAAAGGTGACAACGGGAAGTTGCTTTGTGTTGGTGGCAACCAAGGGATGTCTGGAGCGATTCGTTTATGTTCCTCCGCTGCGATTAGAGCCGGAGCGGGTTTAACTGCCGCAATTACTCACACGAGTAGCCTTATTCCACTGCAGGTTGGTTGCCCAGAAGTAATGAGCCAGAGCATCACCGCTGACTTACTCAGGGATACTGAGAACGACTTAACTAAACGCATTCGCTGGGCTGACGTATTAGTGTTTGGTCCTGGCTTTGGAGATGATGAGTGGGCTTATCAAGCCTATCAATATCTGGCTCAAGAGCAGAAACCTAAAGTTGTTGATGCTGATGGCCTCAATATTCTAGCGATGCTGAGCCAGCGATGCGATGGCACTCTAGTGTGCGACAACCATCGAGTGATCACGCCGCATCCTGGAGAGGCAGCTCGACTACTAAATGTAACCATTCAACAAATAGAAAGTGACCGATACTCTGCTGCAAGACAACTGCAAGAGCGTTATGGCGGTGTAGTGGTTTTAAAAGGCGCGGGGACGCTTATTTACGATGGAACGAGAATGTACGTCTGTCTAGCGGGTAACGCCGGAATGGCGACGGGGGGAATGGGAGATGTGTTATCTGGAGTCATTGGTGCATTACTAGCCAAAGGTTTACCAATTTCTGTTGCCGCACGTTTAGGTGTGGTACTTCACAGTCATGCTGCTGATATAAACGTGAGTCAGAATGGTCAAATTGGTCTTTTGGCAAGTGATGTCGTTAGCACTCTTCGTACCGCTATCACCCAAGAGCTCTATCGAAATTAATTAGATTTCATGCATTGCTGAGAAAATTGGTCGATTTTTTTGAGTACTTTTTTACGAATTAGCAGGGCATCTTAGTATTAGGTGATTGAGTTTTAGGCAGATTTGAGAGGTGATGCGTTTTAATTTTTAAGATATGACGCAAAGGTTTGCGCAATGGGTTAACTTAAGTGCTTTCTCAAGTTGTTGATAGTTATAAATAATAAGAGGTTTTGGTGACTTGGGGAGCGTTTTTGATATGCGATTTTCAAGATGGTATCACAAAAAAAATTCAAATATCAGACTTGTAGGAAATAAATCACAGCCTATAATGCTGAAAACCGGAGCGTCTGCCAACGCTCCGGTTTTTTTGTGTCCGAAGAACAGTGAACTCGTCTGCCAACGAAGTCACTACGCACTCTGAAATGACACATATACATATGAATCAAGGAATTACACAATGCGTATCGAACAAGAACTTAAGTTAGGTTTTAAAGATGTACTGTTTCGCCCGAAACGTTCTACCCTTAAGAGCCGTTCTCAAGTAAATTTAACCCGCGATTTTACATTCAAGCATAGTGGTCGTCAATGGTCTGGTGTGCCAGTAATCGCAGCAAACATGGATTCGGTTGGTAGCTTTGCAATGGCTAAAGCGCTGGCTGAGCATGGTGTAATGACCGCTGTTCACAAACATTACACGGTAGAAGATTGGGCTGAGTTTGCTAAATCAGCAGATAAAGTAACCATGAATAACGTTATGGTGTCTACTGGGACATCTGACGCAGACTTCCAAAAAACCAAAGACATCATGGCACTTTCAGATGAATTTATTTTCATTTGTATCGACATTGCAAATGGTTACTCAGAGCATTTGGTCGAGTATGTTGAACGCGTGCGAGCAGAGTTCCCAGACAAGGTCATTTCTGCAGGCAACGTGGTTACTGGTGATATGTGTGAAGAGCTAATCCTAGCTGGTGCAGACATCGTTAAAGTGGGTATCGGCCCAGGCTCTGTATGTACAACTCGTGTAAAAACGGGTGTTGGTTACCCGCAGCTTTCTGCAATCATCGAGTGTGGTGATGCAGCGCACGGCCTTGGTGGCATGATCGTCGGTGACGGTGGCTGTTCTTGTGCGGGTGACGTAGCGAAAGCATTCGGTGGTGGCGCGGACTTCGTAATGCTAGGTGGGATGCTAGCGGGTCACGAAGAGTCAGGCGGCGAAGTGATCGAGAAAGACGGCGAGAAGTTCATGAAATTCTATGGCATGTCGTCGAAGAGCGCGATGGATAAGCACTCAGGTGGTGTCGCTGGCTACCGTGCGGCTGAAGGTAAAACCGTATTATTGCCATACCGTGGTAGCGTTCACGGCACTATTCAAGACATCCTTGGAGGCGTTCGCTCAACATGTACATACGTAGGTGCAGCAAAGCTTAAAGAGCTAACCAAGCGTACTACATTCATCCGCGTTCAAGAACAAGAGAACAACGTGTTCGGTAAAGAGTAAATCGACTGAATGTAAAAAGTGTAAAAGCAACCATATATTGATACTTGGTGCAACCATAATTTGATATTGCCTCTTCATAAGTCTATTGCTTTTTATGTTTATGACATTTTTGAAGAGGCAGTTTTATGTCTGCTTTACCTTCCCCTTCTACAGCCAGCCTGCTTTAACTTGAAACTGCGTTTGACACTCCTGCTCGAAACTAAACTAAATCACGTGAAAAACATACACCGTTACGTCAGTGCTAAGATGGGAAAAAGAGTCACGGTAGAATCATTTTAGAATGTGCCGCTTGTTATCATTTTGATTTCGAGCTTAGCATCGGTCGTTTTTGCTCCTAGCCGATACGGCTTTCATACTGCTTCAATAGCAAAACCCATACCTATGTTCCAGACTTTCTAGTATCAGTTTGATACCGGTGAATATACGCTGTATAAAGTAAAATCCGATATGGAGAGTTCAAAATCGGCATTTCAATGTGAATGGGAAGCAAAAGTACAAGGCGCGTTTGCGTTAGGTTTGGAGCTAGAACTGGTTACAGAGGAAGAAATACTGGATGAGGTTATCTCTAGCAACCTTAAACTTTTGCATCGATATTCCTCAAGAGATAACCGAACCACTTTCATCAAACTCTCCTTACGATGTTAAAACTGAATGGTACCCAAACAGCGAAAAGTTTAGGACATCACCTCTGTCTAAATGGAAGAAAAATATTTCCATTCCTGTGTGATTTGCTCTCTCGAAGCCTACTGAAAACAAGCTTAGAGACCTCACCTCCTCTCGAATCTGAATTGGGTTGTTATGCCTAAGAAATCGTTCTCGAGTTTTCATCGGAAGTCGGCACTTCAGCAAGAAAAGCCTGAGCCAAATGAGAGGGTGTCGATACCAGCGATGTTGATGAAGAAACATATCGAGATATATCTGCATTTCCTGACAATATAGCCACTCAAATTACTTTTCGTCTAAGCATTCTTCGTTATTTAGCACTGTAAGTGCGAAAAATCATTCCAAAGACTATTGAACCACATCGTGTTGTACTACAACGGTTATATGACAGGATTATTCCAAGTGCAATATCAATACACCGGTGGTTGGTTTTCAGAGTATCTGATCATATAGATCCAAGGAATAAAGATAAGGGTAATAGTAAAGTCTAGAACTAACATTCGTTGATGCTTTGATGAAACAAGCTGTAGAAAAAGTTATCTTTGGGCGAAAAGCGCGTATCAGAAGGGCCTACAAGCGCGTGCGAAGGCAATTACGTCAGCATAATCTGAACAATGGAACGAAGTACAAATACCCAACTTATGAATCCCTTCGGAAACGGGTTAAAAAGAAGGCCCCTTTCGAATTACTGACCGCGGAGAAGGGGGAGCGAGTCGTGAAAATAGAGTTTCGTCGGATGGGGAAAAAGATGTTGAGTTTTTACGTCTTTGAGAGGGTAGAAATAGATCATACGGTGGTGGAACGCTTTGTTGTACATGAAGAGCATTGCAAGTCATTGGGCCGGCCTTGGCTTACTCAATTAGTTGATTGTTACAGCAAAGTTGTTATTGGTTTTTACCTAGGGTTTGAACCACCTTGTAATTAGGTGGTTAAGTAAATCTCGATGTTTGCTCAGTAACTCATTAGATAAATAACCTAAGTCCGTGACTTCCATACCTACAGTTAAGATTGATTCCAATATTTCGACTGCAACTGAAGTTGAACCGCTCTTGACCAATTTAACTAACACATAATTAATATTGCTGACGGTGCGATTATGCTCAGGTGAAACATTGAGAAGTTGTTTTCTTACCAAAAGCTCTATGGTTCGAAAAAAGTGGGAACGAAAGTATGGTTACCACAGGCCTTCATCGTCGGAGACCGCTATGTATCGCGTAAAACAACTACTAGGCGCTTCACTCACGCTTCGAAATTACAACGCACAAGTTGGGGAGGCATACGCCATTATCAAAGCACTCAACACGCATACTTGAAAGAGGTTTTTGGTTATATCGATGCGACAACGTTAATAGACATGATGATTACTCCTGTTCTTACTGGTTGCACCATTAGTTTGGTACAACGGTGCTAGAAGGGAGGTGCGAAGATCACATCAAAGCTACTAAGTGCATTAAGATAGAGTTGAGACTTGAACTATCTACATATGAGATCAAATCGCAGAATTCAGCATTGGAAAGGTTCGACCGATTTTGTCAACACGCTGTCCGTTACTTCTACTCATACTAAGTGCGCCATTAGTTTGGCGCAACGAAGCTAGATAGGAGATACGTTCATCACATCAAATCCCCCTGTATTCTTCAAGCTATTTTAGCCTGAGGAATACATTTCAAGTGAAGCTTATTGAGGCGCTTTCATCGCTTCAGATTGCTCGCCCGTCATCACGAAGTGCAACTCACCACCCGGTTTGAACTCGGAATGGTCGAAGAAGAAACCGTTATCCAACGCTTTGCCATTGATGGTGACAGACTTGATGTACATGTTGTCATCGGCGTTGTTCTCTGTGGTGATGGTGAACGTGCCGCCTTTCACCGGAATCACGGCTTTGTCGAATAGCGGACGACCCACAGTGTAAATAGGTTCTGCTGCGTTCACTTGGTAGAAGCCTAATGCAGACATCACATACCAAGCGGACATTGCGCCCACGTCTTCGTTACCAATGACGCCTTCTGGCGCAGCGAAATACATGTCATCCAGAATGTGGTCGACGACTTGTTGTGTCTTCCAAGGTTCTGCTGTCCAGTTGAATAGGTAAGGAATGTGGTGCGAGGGTTCGTTACCAAACGCAACTTGACCAATCAAACCAGACATATCCGGTGTTTCTGTGCCTTGGCTTTCTGCGGTGAAGGTGGCTTCTAGGTTCTTCTGGAACTCAGCATCGCCACCCATGATGGTCTTCAAGCCTGCGATGTCATGCGGTACAAACCAAGTCCACTGCCACGCGTTACCTTCGGTGTAGTTGCCTGTCTCATGTTCTGTGCCGTATGGGTCGAATGGCGTCATGAAGGTTTCATCAATCATCACTGGGCGCATAAAGCCCGTCACGCCATGCTCTGCGTATTCCGTCGGGTTGTAATCGAAGTACTTTTTGTAGCCTTTTGAGCGTTCAAGGTATTGCTCTTCCACTTGAGTATCACCGGCTGCTTTGGCGATTTGCGCGATAGCCCAATCATAGAACGCATTTTCCAGACCGTAAGAAACAGACTCAACCGTGTAATCTTCAAATACTGGCTCACCATCAACACGTTGGATGGCAGGTGTGAAGCCGTTTTTCTCAATGTAATCGATGTGCTTGGTTAAAGTGCGATCCAATACGCCCTGATCCCAATCCGCTTGCAGTGCTGGGTAGTTGTCGTAAGTCGAAGAGTCGATCGCTGCTTTCAGCGCCAGCTCTTTCTCTTGTTGAGTAAACTCATCTGGGAACTTAGTGATCGCATCCGCAATCACTGCTACCGCTGGGTAGCCAACCATGGTGCCTGTTTCGTCACCTAAGTGCTCCCATTTCGGCAGCAAGCCGCTTTCAGTGTACTTCTGAACTAGGTTCTTCGCGTATTGCACCGCGCGGGTTGGCTCTGTGATGGTTTTTAGTGGGTGTAATGCACGTTGGGTATCCCATAGAGAGTAAACCGAGAAGTTTGGCTGCTCTTCTGTCGCTTGACCATAAGCGATGGAGTATTCCCCTTCACCTTCACGAATCGAGCCTTTGCCCATGCCACGGAATCGACCATCTACATCTTGATGCACCATCGGCGCAATCTTGGTGTGGTAAAGCGCGGTGTAGAAGATCTCTTTTTGATCTTCTGTGCCACCTTCGATAGAGAAGTTGAGTGCTTTTGCCCATTTCTCGCGTGCGTTGTTACGCGCAGTATCGAAAGAGACATTCGCTTCGGCATCGTAGTTGTTTTCTGCACCTTGAGGGTCAACCGCAGACAACGCCACTTGCGCATTCAGCTCTTGTGAGCCTTCATCTTCAAATTCGATGTAGGCAGTGACGTCTGCTTTGACACGCTTAACTGGATTACATTGGTCATCGTAAATTAATTCAGAAACGTGCTCTGCCGATAGACCGTCAACAGGCTTACCATTGGCAAGGATGTAGACGTCTTTGATCTTCTTATCGAAAGTCGCATAGAAGAAGATTTTTTGGTTTTTCGCCCAACCAGAGAAGTGCGCTGCATCGCGCTCGCCCGTGATGGTATGGCCGTCTTCGCTCACCGTCAGTTTGTTGCGCAGAGAGGTCGAACCCCAGTCACTGTTTAGGATGGAGTTGAGGTCAATCTTCAAACGTTGTGGTTGACCTTGCGGATAGGTGTAACGATGGAAGCCGACACGTTCAGACGCCGTAAGCTCGGCTTTGATACCGTTCTCGGCAATCTTCACCGAGTAGTAACCCGCTTCTGCCACTTCTGAGGTTTTGTCCATCTTGACTGAAATCGCTTCGCGGTAGTCGTCGCTGTCTTCGATGTATTTAGCTTTATCTTCGGTAAACGGCAGGAACAGAATGTCACCTAAACCGCCCATCCCCGTGCCAGATAGGTGAGTGTGGGAGAAGCCAAATAGGGTCTTTTTATCGAAGTGGTAACCTGATGAAGAGTGCCAGCCGATCAGCTCGGTATCTGGAGAAAGTTGCACCATGCCTTCTGGCACAACAGGACCCGGGAAGGTGTGTCCGTTAAAGCCTGTTCCAATGAATGGATCGACGTATTTTAGGTTGGAAGTATCGACGCTTGGTGAGGTGTTATCGTCGTCATCGTTGCAGCCAGCCAAACCAATAACACTTGCAATCACAGCGGTGGCGATAGCGGTTTTCGTAAAGTTCATAATCTTGATTCCTTAGGCAGGAAGCGCCTCACTTCCTGCCACTGAGTTAATCTATCTGCTTATTCTTTAAACACGAATTACATAAAACGTTACTGAGCTTGAAGCGCTTCTTGCTTGTCACCCGTCATGACGAAGTGAAGCTCGCCGCCCGCTTTGATTTCGCTGTGCTTGAAGGTGAAGTTGGCATCCAGCGGTTTGCCGTTGATGGTTACGGACTTCACGTACTTGTTGTGTGGGCTGTTATTGTCTGCGATGACTGTGAACTCGCCGCCTTCCAATGGAATGGTGATTTCATCAAACATAGGACGACCGATGGTGTAGACCGGATCCGCAGGCGTCACTTGGTAGAAGCCCATTGCCGACATCAAGTACCAAGAGCTCATCTGACCTACGTCTTCGTTACCAATCAAACCAGTTGGCTCGCTGGTGTACATCTCTGACATGATGCGGTCTAGGTACTCTTGCGCTTTCCATGGCTCATCCGTTAGCGCGTATAGGTAAGGAATGTGGTGCGATGGCTCGTTACCGTGCATGTACTGACCGATGTAACCCGTTAGGTCTGGTAGCTCTTCGCCTGTGTTTGAAGAACGTGCATTAAATAGCTCGTCCAAATCTTCACGGAACGCTTTCTCTGGCGTGGTGTCTTTGCCTTGCGCCAAGTCGGCTTGGTAGATTTCTTGTTTCAGACGGTTGAAATCGTGCATTGGTTGGAATTTCCATTGCCACGCGTTCCCTTCGGTGTAGGCAAACTCGTCCACGTAGTAAGGGTCGAATGGTAGCAGTGGGCATTTCTCTTTCATCACGCCGGAGCCTTCTGGCCACTCAACCATTTCACACTCATCCAAACGTTCTTCATCAATTGGTTGGTTGAACTCCAAAGGTGGTTTGTTTGGTGATGAGCTAAGCGGGTGGTTTTTCGGACGTAAGAAGCCTGTCTCTGCATCTCAATGGTTAAGCCAGTTGTCGGCACGAGTCATAAACTCTTCTTGCAGTTTTACATCGCCAGCCATGCGTGCGATTTCTGCCATTGCCCAGTCACCGTAAGCAAACTCAAGCGTGTAAGACGCACTGTTCCAGTAGCCATGATGAACAAAGCCGTTTTCTTCGTACACTTTCACTTGCACAACGTTTGCTGCGCCTATGTTGTTGTCTTCCGTCCAATCTGGGAATTCAGACGCCTCGTGGTAACGCACCGTAAACTCAGCCGCTTCTTTAGCCAGTTGTGGGTCGATGTCTAAGCCTTTCGCCATCGCGTCAGCAATGATAGAAACCGCAGGGAAGCCGATCATAGTGCCCGTGTAGTGGCTGTGCAGTTCCCATTTCGGCAAGATGCCACCGTCTTCGTATTTACGAATTAAGTCGTTGGCAAACTCTTCGGCACGTTCTGGGTCGATGATGGTTTTCAGTGGATGTGCAGCGCGGAAGGTATCCCACATGGAGTACACAGAGTAGTTTGGTGTGTCACCCGCGTCTTTTTGAATGCGAGTACGCATCGCAGGGTATTGACCGTCGACATCTTGGAAAATCATTGGCGCGATAGAAGCGTGGTAAAGCGCGGTGTAGAAGATCTCTTTCTGATCTTCCGTGCCGCCAGATACCATCATGCGGCTAAGCTCTTGGTGCCATGCGTCGTTGGCTTGAGCGCGCGCAGTATCAAATGACACGTCTTTCGCTTCTGCTTCTAGGTTTTTCTCCGCACCTTCTGTACCTGTTGGTGACAAGCCTACTTGGATTTCTAGCGGTGTTGATGATGGTGCGAATTCTAGGTAAGCGATGGTTTTCACTGCGTCGATGTTGTCGTTGTTTACATCGATTTCCGTTTCTGCGCCATCAACCAAAGCAATGGCTTTAACGATAGGTTGGTTGAAGGTGGCGTAGAAGTACACGTGCTGGTTGTTCGCCCAGCCGTTTGAGCTACGTAAACCGCGAATGGTGTAAGCGTCGATAAACTCCAAATCGCCCTTCATGGTGCGGTTGTTGAAGTGACCTTTGTTGAGAGTGTGGTCTAAATCGAACTTGATGTGTGGTGTCGTGCCTTCTTTGAAGGTGTAGCGGTGGAAGCCAACACGTTGCGTGGTGGTTAGCTCGGCTTTGATTTCGCCTTTGTTCAGTTCAACCGCGTAGTAGCCTGCTTCTGCGGTTTCGTTGTCTTTATCGAAGGTGTTGAAAACGGCGTTTTCTTTCTTGGTGAAAGGCAGAACTAAGATATCACCAAGGTCGGTAATGCCTGTGCCAGAAAGGTGAGTGTGGGAGAAGCCATATACCGGGATTTCAGTCAGTTTGCCGTGGTCGAAGTAGCCTGCGGCAGAGCCCCAGCCTTCCATTTCGGTATCAGGAGAAAGTTGTACCAAACCGTAAGGCACAACCGCCCCTGGGAAGGTGTGACCGTCTGCGCCGGTACCAATCAATGGATTGACGTATTGGGTTAGCGTGGTGTCGAGGGATGGTGTTCCAGATTTACTGTTGTCGTCATCACTGTTACAACCAGCAAGACCAAACATGGCAGCGAGTATAGCGGTAGAGATAAGAGTTCTTTTTAGTTTCATTTTTATGGTTCCACTGAAGTGAAGTTTTTTAGGGGGCTAGATGCCCCCTTTCGTTATTTGGATAGGTGTCGGTTATTGCGCTTTCATCGCTTCAGATTTGTCTGAAGTCATAACGAAATGCAGTTCACCACCGTCTTTCAAATCGCTGTGCGCGAAGCTGAAGTTGTCACTCAATTGTTTGCCGTTGATGGTCACCGACTTCACGTAGATGCTCTCTTGGCTGTTGTTTTCTGAGGTGATGGTGAATTTACCGTCCGCGACTGGAATCACGGCTTTGTCGAACAGAGGACGACCGATGGTGTAACTTGCTTCGCCCGGTGTGACTTGGTAGAAGCCCAATGCAGACATCACATACCACGCCGACATCTGACCGACGTCTTCGTTACCAATCAGACCTTCATGCGTTGGGTGGTAGAACTCGTTCATCGCTTGGTCGACGATTTCTTGTGTCTTCCAAGGCTCAACCGTCCAGTTGTAAAGGTAAGGCACGTGATGATCAGGCTCGTTACCCATCACGAACTGACCGATGTAGCCCGACATATCGTGTGACTGGCTCGTGTCGGCATTTGAGTCCGCATTAAACAGCGCATTCAGGTTAGCGAGGAATGCCGCTTTACCTTGTTCGGTTACGTCTTCAGGAAGAGAGAAGTCAGTACGGTCGATGTGCTCACCACCCATCACGTTAGCCAGACCGTTCAAGTTGTGCGGTGCAAACCATGTCCATTGCCATGTGTTGCCTTCAGTAAAGTCTTCACCACGGTGCTCGGCGCGGTAAGGCCAGAACACGTCACTTTCGTTGAGTGCTTTGCGGTCTTTACACGCGTTGTAGTCCATACCGTCAGGGATAGACAGCGCCATGTTTTCGTCCAAACATTCGGCTTTCAGGTTGTTTGCCCAAACCTTGCTGCCGCTGTTCATGTAAGCCGGACGCATAAAGCCCGTTGCACCCAATGCGTTGCCTTTGGTGTCTTGCAGTTTGCCGTATTGTACTGGGTTGTAATCGAAGTAGTTCTTGAACGATTCAGAGCGCGCCATGTAGAGGTCGTACTGCTGGTCGTTGCCCGCAAGTTTAGCGATCTGAGCGATACACCAGTCGTAGTAAGCGTTCTCAAGACCGTAAGACACCGATTCGTTCACGAGCTCGTCGTATTTGTCGACTTTCAAGCCTTCCACGTAACCCGGTTTATCGCCTGAATCCGGCGCCCATTTGGTGTTGGCTGGAATAAAGCCGACGCCTTCTTGGTAGTCGTTGTGACGCGTCATGACCGTGAAGCGTTTATCACCGTTCCACGCGTCTTGGTAAGGCACCCAGCTTTCGGTTTTATCAAGGTTGAAGTTGACCGTTTCGTCAGCGGCTTTCAACGCCAAATCAAACTCGGCAGCAGTAAAGGCTTCTGGGTGTTTGACCATGATATCGGCGATAACTGAGACTGCAGGATGACCGACCATTTCACCAGTGTAATCCGAGTGCAGTTCCCATTTTGGCAGCACACCACCTGTTTGGTATTTGTTCAATAGATCGCGTGCGTGTTCAATTGCGCGGTCTTTATCGATGATGGTTTTCAGTGGGTGTGCGGCGCGGAACGTATCCCACATTGAGTACACTGAGTAGTTCACTAAGCCATCTTCTGCTTGGTGCACTTTGCCATCCATGCCACGGTATTTGCCATCCACGTCTTGGTATAGGAATGGAGCAACGAACGTACGGTAGAGCGAGGTGTAGAACATGGTTTTGTCGGCTTTGTTGCCACCTTCCAGTTCAAACTCGCCAAGGATGTTTTCCCAAGCCACGCGGTTTTGTTGTACGACGTTGTCGAAATCCCAGCCGTTAGTGTCTGCTTCTAGGTTTTTCAGTGCGCCGTCAACGCCAGTGCCAGAAATCGCTACTTTGACCACCAATGGCTCATCGCTCTTACCAAAGTTCAAATGCGTCAGGACATCGTTTGCGCGTTTTGCCAAACGTTCTGGGTCAGGTTCTGGTTCGCCCGGCATTGGTTTGTGCTCTGCGTAACCACGGTAATCTTCCAAGCCGACTTCGGTAGCGTCAGTTGGGGTCAGTTTGCTCTCAGAAGCCAGCTTGGTGTACAGGTTCTCTTCAATGATTGGATCAGAGAATTCTGCCGCGAAGAACACGGTTTGCCATTGACCCCATTCGTTTGAGGTACGCGCGCCTACGACGGTAGTGTCGTTAACGCGTTTGTAGTAAATGCTGCGAGAGTGGTTGCCGTATTGTTCCAACAGTTCGTGTTGAAGATCGATACGTACTTTGCGGTCTTCACCCGGTTTGAAGGTGTAACGTTGGAACGCCACGCGGTCGGTTGCCGAAAGCTCAGCTTTTACGCCGGTTTCTACAAGATCAACCGAGTAGTAACCAACCTCTGCCACTTCCGAGCTTTTATCCATGGTTACGGCATCGGTATTGAAGCCTGTGTATGGCAAGAAAGCGAAGTCGTTTAGGTCGCCTTTACCTGCGCCAGAAATGTGAGTCATTGAGAAGCCAGAAAGCAGGCTGTGCACAGGATCGTATTCGACAGGTGAGCCTTTGCCATTCCAACCGTTTGGATCGAAGTTATCTGGTGACGGTTGAATCATACCTTCTGGCATAACTGGAGAAGGGTTGACGTTGCCAAGACCTTTAGTGCCGATCAAGGTATCAACGAATTCCAAAGTAGGGGTAGAGATAACTGGATTTTCTGGATCAGAGTCGCTGCCACAACCAGCAAGACCAAGCATGGCGGTTAACACTGCGGTAGAGAGTAGGGTTCTTTTTAGTTTCATTGTTTTTATTCCACGAGAAAAGGGGACACGAAGTCCCCTCAAAATCATTATTCGCCTAGGTTGGCTTGCATTGCTTCAGACTTGTCAGCCGTCATCACGAAGTGCAGTTCGCCGCCCGCTTTGAATTCGCTGTGCTGGAAGGTGTTGTACACATCCAGAGGCTTACCGTTGATGGTCACTTCTTTGATGTACATGTTGTCTGGACCGTTGTTCTCAGCCGTTACCGTGAAGGTGCCAGAACCAATGTCTACCGTCGCTTTGTCGAAGATTGGACGACCGATGCTGTAGGTTGGATCGGTTGGCGAGATTTGGTAGAAGCCCAGTGCTGACATCAAGTACCACGCCGACATTTGACCCACATCTTCGTTACCGATGATGCCGTCTGGCGTCGGTTTGTAGAACTGGTCGTAAACTTGGTCTAGGTATTCCTGCGCCTTGTAAGATTCTTCAGTGCGGTTGTACAAGTAGATGACGTGGTGCGAAGGCTCGTTACCGTGAATGTACTGACCGATGTAGCCTGTCATGTCTTGGTGCGCTTCGCCGCCATTTGGATCGGCAGTAAATAGGTTGTTCAGCTTGTCGTTCAGACCTTGTGTGCCGCCCATGATTTCAGTCAGCTTGTCCAAGTCTTGCATGAACGCCCATTGCCACTGCCACGCGTTACCTTCTGTGTAGTAGAACGCGTCAGACTTGTAAGGGTCGAAATCAGTTGAAGCGTATTTCAGTGCACATGGGTCGCCTTCTTTCAGTTCTGTTGGTACGAAGAAGCCCGTGCCGTCTGCGTTACCTGCTTTTGCATCCCAGTGTTTCAAAGAGTTGTAAGAACGAGCCTTGAACTCTTCATACGCGTCCATATCACCAGCGGCTTTCGCCATTTCTGCGATCGTCCAATCGTAGAAGGAGAATTCCAACGAGTACGACACAGAGTTCCAGTTGGGGTAACGAACACACTGTTCTTTCTCGTGGTAGTTCAACTGACCTGCCATGAGTGAGCTTAAGATGTCGTCATGAATCTGTGGGTACTCATGCGGTGTGTAGCGAGCTGATTTTACTGAAGCTGTGTAAGCTTGCTCTGCATCAATCAAGCCTTTGGTCACCGCATCGCCAAGAATCGCTGCCGATGGGTAGCCGATCATGGTGCCTGTTTCTGAGCCATGACCTTCCCATTTCGGCAATAGACCAAACTCGTCGTTGGATTTACGAATCAAGTCTTTCACGTATAGCGTTGCTTGATCTGGGTCGATGATGGTCCACATTGGGTGAACCGCGCGGAACGTATCCCACGTTGAGTAAATCGAGTAGTTTGGTGTGTCGCCATCTTTCAGTGTGCGCACTGTGCCAAGCATATCCACGTATTGACCATCCACATCGTAGAACTCGATTGGGGCGATCATCATGTGGTACATGCCAGTGTAGAAGTTGGTTTTCTCTGCGTCTGTGCCGCCTTCAACTTTGATTTTTGCTAGCTTCTCAGCCCATGCGTATTCTGCGTCTTCTTTCACTTGTGCTAGGTCGAAACTTGGTGCTTCCGCTTCTAAGTTTTTCTGTGCGCCTTGCCAGTTAACTGGAGAGATACCCACGCGGATTTCAATTGGATCTTCGCCTGTACCGAAGTTTAGGTAAGCGGTCAGATCATCGCCTGAGTAAACCGCACCATCACGCATTTCGCGCGTTGGCTCTAGGTCTTGTTCGCCTAACAGTGCTTTGGCGATTGGTTGGTTAAATTTCGCGTAAAAGAAGATGTCTTGACCTTGGTGATCTTGCCCTTGGAACCAGCCTGTTGAGGTTTTACGACCGCGAATGGTGTATTCGTCCACCACTTCTACTTTGTTCTTCAAAGACTTGCCGTTGTTGTTCATTAGGGTATGACCTAAATCGAACTTCACGTTGCGGTCTGCGCCATCAGCAAAGGTGTATTTATGCAAACCAACGCGTTTGGTGGCGCTCAGTTCTACTTCGATTTGGCCTTGGTTTAGCTTGGTTTTGTAGTAGCCTGCGCTTGCTTCTTCATTGGCTTTGTCGAAAGAGTTCAGTTGTGTGTTCGCCATGTCTGCGTATGGCAGAACCAAGATGTCGCCTAAGTCCGTTGCGCCTGTACCTGAAAGGTGAGTATGGGAGAAGCCGTACAGCGGAACGTCAGTGTTAACCACTTCGCCAGTTTCGTAGTTAGATGAATCCCAGTAGCCAGAAGCCGAGTGCCAAGGGTTAAGCCCTGATTCGTGATCAGTGTTAGAACCGATGAAAGTATCTGGAGACAGTTGAACCATACCTGCCGGTACCGTCGCGCCCGGGAATGTATGACCAGAAGCTGCTGTGCCGATCATAGGATCGACGTATTTCAATACCGCAAGATCAACAATTGGATCGCCCGGCAGTGAAGAGGAAGAATCGTTGTCGCTGTTACAGCCAGCCAAGCCACCCGTCAGACCAACCAGGATAGCCAAAGAGATAAGATTACGTTTAAACATGTGCATACCGTTTTGTCGTTATTCGTATATAAGAGTGTTTATAAGAGACTGTTTCTAAAGGACTGCTTATAAAATTTGCTTGTAGGGATAGCCGGGAGATGCGCTCCCCCGGCTGAGTTGTCACTATTGGGATTAACGAGAACCTGCTGGCATTTCGTCTTCATGCAAGAACTCACCGATGCCTTGTGCTGGTGGAAGATCTTGCTCTAGAGAGCCCCAACGTTGATTTGGTTTGTCGCCCATCACGAACTCCAACTCACCGCCGTACATGATTTCGTCATGAGTCAGGTAAGTGCGGTTGAAGTCTTTGCCGTTGTAGCGAGCCGATTGAATGAAGATGTTTTCGCGGCTAACGTTCTTCGCGGTCACCGTGAACTTCTGGTTGTTGCCGACATCGATAGACGCGCTTTCAAACAGCGGAGTCCCGATTTCGTAGATGCCAGAAGAAGCATTCACTGGGTAGAAGCCAAGCGCACGGAACACAAACCACGCAGAGAGCGTACCGAAGTCGTCGTTACCACAAATGCCGTCAGCGGTGTTCTTGTAGCAAATGTTGGTTGCTGCGGCGATGGCTGCCTGACCTTTCCAAGGTTGACCGACGTAGTTGTACAAGTAAGGAACGTGGATATCTGGTTCGTTACCTTGAACGTGCTGACCAACGTTACCTGTGTTGAACACTGGGAATTGGTTGTCGCCTGCGTTGCGGTCTGGGTAGGTTGACCAGTACTCATCCAAGCGCGCTGCGAACAAGTCACCGCGTTCTGCTTCAGGGTTTTGTGTCTTGTCGAAGCGTGTCATCAGGTCAATCAAGCCATGAATGTCGTGCTGAACACTGAACGAGTATTGCCAGCCATTCGATTCAGAAAATGCCCAGTTAAACATGTCTGGACGCCAGTCTTTACCCACCGCGCGACCAGTGATTGGGTCTACCCAACCTGCATCGATAAACTCGCCATCGTAGTCACGGGCTTTGAACCAACCTTGGTATTGCTTACCGCCGAAGTCGAATTGCGCTTGCCAGTTTTTAGAACGGTTAGCGAACTCGGTGTAGCGTGGATCTTCTTCACCGAAGACTTCTTTGACCGATTGTGCGATTGCCCAGTCGTTCATTGAGTATTCAAGCGAGTAAGATGCTGTCCAAGAGTCTTTAAATGGTGAGTGACTGCCGTAAGAATCTGGTGGAGTGTCGTGCAATTGCGCTGGCACGTAACCTTGTTCTTCGTACTCTTTGATCCATGCTACGCCTTGGCTCGTCACTGCGCGTGCGTCAGTGATCATTGCTTCAACTAAGCGTTCTTTAACGTCTTTGCGCTCAGCTTCTGTGAAGCCAAGATCGATCATGCGTTTTTCTAGTGAGCCTTTCGACAACACATCATGAATCACAGGCGTTGAGTGCATGCCCATCATCATGCCTGTTTCGTTGCCTTTGAATGTCCACTCAGGCAGACGACCTTTGCGCACGTTGCCTTTGTCATCCACCCATTCTTCTTCGGCGTAAGACAGCATAGACAGCACCACGTCGGCTAAGCGGTCTGGCTCAAGAATCGAAGACAACGGTTGAACTGCGCGGTAGGTATCCCACAAAGAGAAAGTGTCATAGCGCGTGAAGTCTGCTTTGCCATCTTTGTTAGCATCGGCAGTGCGGATCGACTCTTTCAGCGTATCGATCTTGTCGCCCCAAGGTGTGTTGCCATCTGGGTAAGCGTTACGACCTTGGTGAACTTGGCGGTAGCGACCATCTAAGTCAGAGTGAATGGTTTGACCTAGGTACGAGTGGTACATCGCGGTGTAGAACGTCTGTTTGTAATCTTCGTCGCCAGAGACTTGGATCTTGCCGAGTTCGTCTTCCCATTTCTTCGTTGCCGCTTCGCGTACTTGGTCGAAGTTCATGCCCGCAACTTCTGTCATGTTAAGAAAAGCACCTGACTTGCCGTTCTCGCCGATCTCAACGTTTGATAGCGCCAATTTTGCTTCAACCGTTAAGCCGTCTTTTGAGGTGTCGAACTCTACGTAAGCGCGTGCGTATTGGTACTTGCCGCGTGTTTCGTTACCGATTTCTGTAATGCCTTCTGGCACGTCCATGTAACGACCTTGCTCTTTATCGTAGTAAGCAAAGCGAACGTTTTTGATTGGTTGGTCGAATTCCATCACGAAGAATTCTTTTTGGCTTGGTGCCCAGCCGTCAGAGAAACGGTGACCTTCTAGACGGTTATTGTCTTTGTCCCATTTCAAGTAAGAATCTGAGGTGTAGTCCCAGTTAATTTTGAAGCCAGTGTTCACGATGATTTCTGACTTCTCATCACGAGGGAAGGTGTAGCGGTGTACACCAACGCGATCAGACGCCGTCAACTCGGCTTTGATGTCGTAATCCAATAGATCGACTTTGTAGTAACCTGCTGTCGCTTGCTCGTCACGATGTTGGAAGCGAGACGCTTCTAGGTTTAGCGTTGCCGAACCTTCATCAATCATGTAATCCGAACGCGAGTTGATTGGCATGACGAGAATGTCGTTCAAGTCGCCAGCACCTGCTCCGGAAAGGTGGGTATGAGAGAAACCGGAAGTACGTGCGTCGTGGTAGTAGTAGCCTGAAATGTATTCCCAGCCGTTAGAACCGTTGTTTGGAGAAAGCTGCACCATGCCGTGTGGTGTGGTTGCACCAGGGTAGGTGTTGCCTAGGTTACCTGTGCCGATGAATGGGTTGACGTAGCGTGTTACGTCCATATCGGCGAAATCTACCGGGATGTGAACGCCCATGTCGATTTCAGGTGTTTCTGGGTTTGGCTTGTCATCACAGTCGCCATCGCCAACTGGAGGACATACTGGCTTGCCGCCGTCAGGAATATCCGGCAGTGCAGGGTTGGTGTCACCGCCTTCATAAATGTTGGTTGTGTCGTCGTTACAGCCAGTCAGACCGACTAGACCACTGAGAACTGCGCAAGCGAGTAGGGAAGGTTTGAATTTCATTTTTAAAGCCTTGTAAATTGTAGGGTTATATAATTAAAAAAATCAGGGGTATTACTAAAACTTAAAAACTTGAAATAGAGCCCTTTGGGGGAAAGGGCTCTTAGGGGGAGGAGCTTAAGGTTTAAGCTTTCACAAGAGTCGCTGCGTTACGCATCGCTTCTTTCGTTGAACACTCAACAACGTTTGCTTTTGCAAAGTGGTGAGCGTCTTTTACTTGGATATCGTGAGCTAGAATAACCAGCTTCGCGTTTGCTACATCTAGGTCAGTGATGCGGTTCTGGATACCGTTTTGACCTTGAGTTTCTACTTTGATTTTCAGACCAGCTGCCGCACCTGCTTTCTCTAGTGCTTTCGCTGCCATGAATGTGTGTGCTACGCCAGATGGGCAACATGTTACTGCTACGATGTCGTACTCGCCTTCGCCTGCTGCTGGAGCCGCTTGAGCTTGTGCAGGTGCTGCTTCAACGATTTCGTCTTCTGCTTCTTCTTCAGCAACTGGTTTCCAGAAGCCAACGATAACTGCTGTTGTTAGTGAGCCTAGTGCGATACCCACAACGTACATTGGGATGTTGCTTGATACAGGAGCTGTGATTAGACCGCCCCATGGTGCGTGTAGTAGTACGTCTGTTAGGAAGCCGAACACACAGCCAACGATACCGCCAGCAACGATTGAAGGAAGAACGCGTACAGGGTCGTTTGCTGCGAATGGGATAGCACCTTCAGAGATACCGATAGAACCCATGATTGCTGCTGCTTTACCTGCTTCTTGTTCTTGCTTAGTGAACTTCTTCTTGAATAGGAATGTTGCTAGCGCCATACCTAGAGGAGGCGTACAGATTGCGATACCAACACCACCCATTAGCCATGGTTGAGTATCAACTTGAGTTTGAGCGAATAGCGTTGCTACTTTGTTGATTGGACCGCCCATATCGAAAGCAGTCATACCACCAAGAATCGTACCTAGAACCACTTTAGAAGCGCCAGCCATAGAAGCTAGGAATTCGTTCATAGAAGCCATGAAGATCTTGATTGGCTCACCGATACCCCATAGAACGATACCTGCAGAGATAAGCGTACCTAGTAGAGGGTAGATGAAGTAAGCGCCCAACGCAGTCATGTTAGCAGAAAGAGGGATCTTCTTAAGTTGGAATACCACACCACCAGCGATGAAGCCCGCTACGATACAACCAAGGAAGCCGCCGCCCATGTCAGCCATGATGCCAGAAGAGATCATCGCTGGAGCTAGTGCTGGTTTGTCTGCAATTGAGTAACCGATGAAGCCACCAAGAATAATTGGGAACAGCACCAGACCTTTAATACCGATATTAGAAATATCAGCCAATAAACCGTCCGCAGGAACCGCACCTTTACCTGATGCCATTACCGCTAGCGCCAGTAGTACACCACCCGCAACGATAAATGGAAGCATGTGAGAAGTACCGAATAAAAGGTGACCTTTCATGGTACTTAGGATTTTTTTGAAATCGCTATTATTACTAGCTTGAGCTGTGATTGTACTCATAATTTCACGCCTTATGAATTAATTAAAATATTTAGTATTTGGTTTTCGTCTTTTGCGTTATGAATATCTTCAATAAACTCTTCGCTAAATTTACCGAATAATTCTTGAAGAACATAAATATGGTGGTCGGCACCGTTATCTGGTGAGGCAATCATGAAGAATACGGTCGGTTTGACTCCCTCTTCGTCGCCATACTCGATGCCTTCGCGCTTTACGCCAACAGCGATTGCAGGCTCTGTAACCGCTTTGCTTTTTGCGTGTGGGTAAGCGATGCCGTCCATTGAAGTTACGCTTAATGCTTCACGCGCTTCGATGTCGGTTAAAAAAGCCTCTCTGCTGCTGATTCGATTATTTTCGAATAGCATTTGCGCTAGCTCTTCAAAGACTTCTTTTTTATTATTAGCTTGAAGGTTGCCTTTAATTAAATTGACGTTTGTTAGTTCTGTTATCATTTTTTGACTCATTGGTACTGAAGTAATGAGGCAAATTTAATTAATGTTACGGTTTTCTGAAATAGTAAAAAAAATCCAATAACTATATTTTTGTATCACACAAGCTTAAGTGTGATTTAGCTCTCCAATATATCAATATAAAACTAGGATGAATGAATATCAAAAGCCAATAACGGCGGTTATTGGCTGAACTATAAAATGTAACAGTATGAAGGAAGCTTAATTAGCGTTCACTAACTGTAAGCGCGCACAACACGACCTTCACAATCCAAAGTGACCTGTTTTGCGTAAGCCGGAATGAAAACAGATTGTCCTTTTTCAACCACGCATGTTTCGCCGTTTGCGTGAGTTAGCACAAGCTTGTTATCCAGAGGCATAAGGATTTCTGCGGTTCTTACATCAAGTGTTCGTTGGTTGGCATGCTTTACAATCGCGAATTTGAAATCGTCGACGGGAATTGGGTATTCCAACATGTCGTTGTTTTCGATTGGTGCAAGCAGTAGGGTGTCGAATGGTTTTTCTTCGAAGCGTGTGCATGCAACGAGTTCTTTTACGTCCATATACTTCGGTGTTAAACCTGCGCGTAGTACATTGTCTGAGTTCGCCATGATCTCAAGACCCGTCCCTTTCAAGTACGCGTGTGGCGTTTCTGCATCCAAGAACATCGCTTCGCCTGGTTTCAGCGTGATAACGTTGAGTAGCAAGGGCGCAAACAAACCAATGTCGCCCGGGTATTGCGTTTCTAACTCCAAGATCAGGTTGAACAGAGGTAAGTCGGTGATGCGAGCTTGTGCCAATAGCACCGTCAACGCCATCTCTTTCTGTTCGCCTTCCAGTGACAATAGACCGGAGAAGAAGCTCGCCAATCCTTTGGAAGTTTGATTGTCGATAAGGTCATCCACCAAGCCTTGCAGCTCAGGAATCGCCAGCTCAGAAAAGAAGCTGATGATTTCACTTGTTGGGCGGAAGCCATTCATCGCTTGGTATTCGGTTAGCGCGTAAACCAATTCTGGTTTGTGGTTTGGATCTTTGTAGTTACGGTTTGCAGCGGTTAGGGGAATGCCTTGTTTTTCTTCCAGTGCAAAACCTAGTTCTGCTTGTTGCTTGTTTGGGTGCACCTGAATCGACAGCGCTTTCTCAGCGGCAAGCACTTTAAACAGGTATGGAAGTTCACCAAAACGGTTTGCGACTTCTTCACTCAGAAAAGCATTCATGTCTTGAGCAATCAGTGAAGAGAGTTTGGTCTCCTTGCCGTTTACCATCACCACTGAGCAACCGTTTGGATGCGCGCCCATCCATACTTCTGCTTGTGGTTCGCCCGTTGGGTTTTCAATGCCAAACAGTTGGTTAACAGAAGTAGTACTGCCCCAAGCGTAGTTTTGAATCACGTTGTTCATCAGGAAAAACGTCGGATGCGCAGCTTGAGTTTGAATCGTTTGTGTATCGGACATCGTTAAATCAGACATAGAGTGTCACCATGAGAGAAAATCATGGCTTGGGCGACATTGCCCAAGCCATAGAAGCCATTTGGGGGAGGGGGGATTAAGCAGCTGCTTGCATCATTTTTGCTTTACGTACTTTCTTCAACGTTACACACGTTACTGCGGTAACCGTTGCGCCAGCTGCCATACAAATCAGAGCAAGGACTGGGTGGTTCATCGCGCCAAGTAGAGCGACCACGGGACCGCCGTGAGCAACGCTGTTGGTGATGCCGAATGAGAACGCCATTACTGCCGCCACCATTGAGCCAAGTACGTTTGCAGGAATCACTGACATTGGATCTTGCGCCGCGAATGGAATCGCACCCTCAGAGATTCCCACCAGACCCATTGCACCTGCTGCTTTACCTGCTTCGGTTTCTGATTCTTCGAACAGGTCGAACTTACGACCAAGCGCCGTTGCCAGTGCCATGCCTAGAGGAGCAACAGGGATTGCACACGCCATCGCACCCATAAATTGAGTTTGACCGCTCGCAATCATGCCCACAGAGAATAGGAATGCGACCTTGTTGAATGGACCACCCATATCGAAGCCAGCCATACCACCAAGTACGATACCCAGTAGAACGACGTTACCTGTACTCATGCTAGTGAGTAGCGCAGTCAGACCGTCCATTAGGCTTGCGATTGGCGCGCCGATAACGAAGATGAAAAGACCAGCGATGAATAGCGAACCTGTGATTGGTGCGATCATGATTGGCACCAAAGGTTGGATGAACTTGTGGTAGTTAATCGACGTAATCCACTTCACGAAGTAACCCACAAGCAGACCGGCGATGATGGCACCGATAAAGCCTGTACCAGCGTCTGCGCCATAGAAAGAACCATTATTTGCAATCCAACCACCGATCAAGCCAGGAGCTAGAGCTGGGCGATCAGCAATCGCGTAAGCAATGTAACCGGCAAGGATTGGGATCATCAGCGTAAAGGCAACCACACCGACGTTGAGGATTTGGTTCCACATGCTGCCTTCAGGAATCGCCATACCCGCTTCACTTGGCTGACCGCCTACAGCAAGAGCAAGGGCAATCAACAGACCACCGGTTACGACGAATGGGATCATGTGTGATACGCCATTCATCAAGTAGCGATATAAGTCAGAACGAGCTTGAGAAGCTTTGTCGGCAACCGATGCTTGCGTATTGCCATTGGACTCAGCTTGGTAGGTCGGTGCGTTTAACGCTTCATTAATCAGTCCTTGAGCATCGCGGATTGGGGCTTTTACGTTGGTTTTAACCACGCGTTTTCCCGCAAAGCGGTTCATGTCGACTTGTTTGTCACATGCCACGATGATTGCGTCTGCACGCTCGATTTCTTCTGCGGTTGGGCTGTTTTTCACACCGATTGAACCGTTCGTTTCAACCTTGATTTCGTAGCCCATCGCTGCTGCGCCTTTCTCTAGCGCTTCTGCTGCTAGGTAGGTGTGAGCAACGCCCGCAGGACAACCGGTAACACCAATGATGAAACCTTGGTTTGCTGGAGCATCTGTCACTGGTTGCGGTTCTTCTTTAGCAAGAAGGAGTGCCAGTGCGTCTTGGCTGTTTGCTGCGCCTAAGAACGCATCGATGAAACCATCTTCAATCAGTTTTGAAGACAGTTCTGCAAGTACTTCGATGTGGTGGTTATCGCCACCGTCTGGAGAAGCGATCATGAAGAACAGCTTTGAAGGTAAACCGTCTTCCGCGCCGTACTCGATACCTGATTTGCTTACGCCGATCACAACCGCCGGTTCAATCACAGCGGCGCTTTTCGCGTGTGGAATTGCCACGCCATCTTCAAATCCGGTATTTCCTAATTCTTCACGTGTTTTTATATCTGCAAGAAATTGTGTTTGGTCAGAAATACGACCTTGGGCATGAAGAACGGCAACCAGTTCTTTAAATACGTCTTCTTTTGAAGACGCTTTAAGATCAAGCTTAATTAAGTCTTCATTTATTAGTTTGGTGATCATTGTCGAACCCCTATAAATATAATTTTTATTTCAGGGGTATTTTTAAATTACTGAGAAAAAGACTGTAGTGAAGAAAAAATGCATTTACTGGAGGATTGTAACCGACTAACTATAGTGTGATTTAGATCGTTCACTGGACAAATCTAGCTGCATATCTGTGACATGATGGATAAGAAGCTAAACGATAAGTAAAATGTGGCTTTGCTCCCATTTGAAAAGGGATTGAGTGTTGTTGATAGAGTTTTTGTTACTGGAGATTTGATACGTTAACTGGATTTTTGTAACATTAAAATGGAAGTGTGATTTTGCTCAATAGCACAAAAGTCCAGTCCGGTGTATATCTATAGTAAATAGCATCATTGATGCATATATAGAGTGTGAGACAATGATTTTTCATGATTTAATTTCAGCGGTATTAAATGAAAGAGAGCCATTTCATAATATTTGGTTTGCAGGAGATTTTCATACGCCGCCTGAATTTAGCTATCAAGTTAATTTCCCTCGCCTAGAGTTAGTTCTGGATGGGGAATATATTAATGAAATGGAAAGTCATGATCGAAAAGTAACGCACATCGTTGCTAAAAAAGGCGACGCGATATTTATTCCACCTAACTGTTGGAATAAACCAGACTGGGATACCGATTGCTCAGTGTTAAGTATTTTGTTTGGGGGCTTTGTTGCGTAATTCGGACAGAAAACCAAGTCGTCCGAAATTGAATAATTATTAAACAATATACTGAGTTTCA
>NZ_JAWOWP010000025.1:0-47513 GCF_033340555.1 Vibrio sp. 1069 | reverse complement strand
GGTAGTTCAGTTGGTTAGAATACCGGCCTGTCACGCCGGGGGTCGCGGGTTCGAGTCCCGTCCACTCCGCCACTTATATTAAGCCTCAGTCGAAAGACTGAGGCTTTTTTCGTTTTGGTTCCCCGACTTACCTTAAACCCACTTTCATATTGAAACCTTGCATCGAGAGGCCGGCTTCCCTCTGGCGATGCTTTCTAAGCCCTGTTATGAGTGAAGTGGAACTCAGTTTTGTGTGGTTTCTACTGAACCGGGTCCTAGTATCGAGCGCTAGTTCTCAGCCCTTGTGCTTACTTACCAAAGCTTCCTTTATTATTACCTGGAAAATTTATTCACTAGGTTATGTTATTTTCGGGGGAGATTTCTCTGCTTTAGATGTTTTGATTTAGCCATAGGCGCTTATTAATATAAACTCAGCGCATTTAAAACTTTCCAAACATGGATTTTGTTTTGTCGACCTATTTAAGCCAGTGTCTTAAAGTATATTCGCTACTTCCTCCCTCTAACCCTCTCCAACCTTCAAAGCCACCACTACGTACGTATAACGTGAGCGGTATAGGTGCTTTCATAGCTGTGTTTGCTGAGTAAGCAGTTCACCTGGCACATTGACTGAGGAAAAGTCTTCTTTTTGTGGACCTTCGTGTAAGTTACGATAGTTTTAACAATTATCTGGTACTTTTTATTCTAAAGGTGTACGCTTCACATCGAATATTTTTTCGACAGTAAATCATGTTATATCTCTTGTTTAAAAGCTTTGTAAGAAGGCTGAACTCCGTGCAAAAAACGCGATGAAGTGTTGCTCGGAGTCTTAAATTAATCTTCATCAGGTGTTTTATGTGTGGGTAGCTTCGCTGAAGTTATACGCAGGAGCTTGTACACCTGATAAAAGAGAAGAGATGGCTGGTGATATTTCATCATCGGCCTTTTTGTATCTGTTAAGCAGCTACAAAGCATTACCCAGTATTGAAATAAGGGCCGGTATTGATCACCGGCCCTTTTTTATTTGGTTGAAAACATGAGTATTTTACAAGTTAAAAATTTGTCTTATCAGATAGCTGATAAGACGTTATACAACAACGTGACCTTTCGTATTAACGTGGGAGAGAAAATAGGTATCACCGGAGCGAATGGTGTTGGAAAAAGCACCTTATTGAAACTGCTTTTCGGTGAATTATCTGCAGATAAGGGCTGCATTGAATGGTTACCAAACCTTGAGGTGGGGTATTTAGAACAACATTTTAAGATCGATAATGTGCTGACAGTTCATGAGTGTTTAAAGGGCTCTTTTGAGAGTTTATACGCTGCAGAGCAAAAGCTTTGGACTTTGTATCATGCGATGACCGAGTCTCACTCTACATCTCTTTTAAGCCAAGTCGCTCGGCTACAGGCATATTTAGAAGATGAAAACTTCTATGCAATTAATACCAAAATTGAACAAGTTGCTGTAGGTCTTGGCATTTATCAATTTGGCTTAGATACACCGCTTGTCTCGCTAAGTGGCGGTCAAAGACACAAAGTCCTTTTAGGCAGGTTGTTACTTCGCAACCCCGATGTGTTAATTCTTGATGAGCCGACAAACTATCTTGATGCTCCGCACATTGAATGGCTAGTCACGTTTCTCAATGATTACATTGGCACAGTTTTACTGGTTTCTCATGATGTTGATTTCCTTAATCAAGTAGCGACCAGTATTTGTGATATTGATTATCAAACGGTTCGAAAATACAGCGGCACTTATGTCAAAGCAATGCAGCAAAAGCATCACGATGGTGCTTTGATAGAAAAGCAATATAAGGCTCAGCAAAATGAAATTCGAAAGTTAGAGCAATTTATTGCCAAAAATGGCGCTGGAGTTAACGCGAGTCTTGCTAAAGGGCGTAAGAAAAAACTGGATAAAATCGAACGTATTCAACTGAATAATGTAGAGAAAGTATCGATGTTTGACTTTGCTTACCAGCCCATTGGGCAACCGAATGTGATTGACGCAAAAGCGTTGATGATCGGTTATCAGCAGCCTCTGCTTCCAGTATTTGATATCACGTTAGCGCGCGGGGAAAAGTTGGTTGTTGCTGGCTTTAACGGCGTAGGTAAGTCGACCTTACTTAAAACCCTGATGGGGGAGATCGAGCCACTCTCTGGTGAGGTGGTATTGGCAAAAGGTGCAATGATTGGTTATTTTTCTCAAGATTTGTCTTGGCGCCATCCTCAGAACACGCCTGAACAGGAGCTGTGCTCTTGTGCGCCAACAATCTCAAGCAAAGAGTCACGCAAGCTATTAGCTCGCTTTGGGATCTCGGGGGATAAGACGCAGCGCCACTTAGATACATTGAGCGGTGGTGAGCAAACTCGGGTGAAACTGTGTTGTTTATCGGTTCAGAAATGCAATGTTTTGCTGTTGGACGAACCAACAACACATTTGGATAGCAGCAGTAAAAATGCGCTTAAAGAGGCTCTCCAGCGCTTTTCCGGTAGCGTGATTGTGGTATCTCATGAGAAGGCATTTTTGCAATCTTGGCCTGATAGAGTTTTAGATATTTCGTTGCTCACTTGTGCTGAATCGGAGACAGAACAGGAGGTGGAGCTATGATGCGGTCCATGATCCTATTTCTCGTTGCTTTTCTTGTTGGTGCTGATGAGTTGATGCTTGGATCTATTCTTGAACCCATCGGAAATGATTTAAGTGTTCAACCGAGTCAGGTTACCTTATTTATTACGGCATATAGTTTAGCCATAGCAATTTGCGCTCCTTACTTGGGCCGTTTATCAGACCGAGTTGGGCGTATTCGTATCATGGTGCCTGCTTGCTTTGTATTTGGGGTTGCGTCTATTACGACGGGCATAGTTCATGATTTTGAACTTGCTATTGCAACTCGAGTGATCACTGGTATTGCAAGTGCAGGCATGTTGCCAATTGCATTCGCGTTAGCGGGAGACGCGAAGGGTAATAGAGCGATGCGTCAAATTGTGATGGTTCAGGCGGGATTAACGCTAGGTATGATAACCAGCCCGGCGATCGGAGCATTGTTGACCCAGCTTTTATCATGGCGTGCCGCTTTTATTATTTTGGGCGTTGCGGCTCTTCTTGTCAGTGCCATGAGCGTAGTGTTCATGAACAACAAGCATAATGAGTCCAAGAAGTCAGATACTCTGCCACCTATCGCAGACGTCATTCATCTTCCAGGCGCGTTGAGAGCGATTCTAGCGATGTGTTTAGGCCTAGGGGGAGGTATTGGTGTATTTAACCTGATAGGCCTCCATATTCGAGATACCAGCGATTTGGCGCTCGGTTGGGTGGGCGCTATTTATGCAGCTCTAGGGATCGTGAGTGTGGTTGGAAATATGTGCGTGGCGAGAGCTTCTCGCTGGCTTGGTAGCTCTCGAGCCGTTATGCGAGTGGCTTTAATGGTGTGCATACCTTGCAGTGCATGGGTGTTCTCAAATGAGATGAGTACGGTGACCGCTTATCTTCCAGCTCTAGTGCTCTGGTCTCTTGCTGGAGGGGTTGGTTCTCCGGCATTACAAGCACATATCGCAAGCTTATCTGATGAATATCGAGGTGTGTTAATGTCTTTTGGAATGAGTATGATGCACTTTGGTGTCGCGATTTGGTCTGCCTTGGCGGGCTTCGCGTATTCTGTAGGCAATGAATGGGTCGCTTTCGTGGCTTTCCTATTGTTTGGCTCAGCAGTGGTTATCTTAAAGCCAGTTGGTAATACTGCACAAAGTGAGCGTTATTCGTAGTGTTTTAGTAGATAAAGAAAAGCCGTTACCTAAAAAGGTAACGGCTTGTTCCAAATACTTTTTGAAAAACGGTCTTAGTTCATGCCGTATTTCTTAAGTTTCTTGCGAAGAGTACCGCGGTTGATACCCATCATAGTTGCTGCGCGAGTTTGGTTACCGCGAGTGTACTGCATGATAGTATCTAGTAGTGGCTGTTCAACTTCAGCTAGAACTAATTCGTATAGTTCTGTTACTTCCTGGCCGTTTAGTTGAGCAAGGTAGTTTTTAAGAGACGCTTTAACAGAGTCACGTAAAGGCTTCTGAGTAATCTGGTCTTGTGACGTTACTGTAGTTACTGTTAATGCTTCTGAAGTCAGATTTTGTTCGAACATATTCGGTCTAGCTCTTCTCTTAATTATGATGCAACGTTATCAAAATAACCTTCTAACGCCTCAATTTGCAGCGGAGCTGCGTCGATAGCGTTGAAGGTACGGCGAAACTCACTTGCCTGTTCATGCTCTTTCAGGTACCACCCAACGTGCTTGCGCGCGATACGTGGACCTAAGAACTCCCCATAAAACTCATGCAGAGCATTTACATGACCAAGCATAATGGTTTTCACTTCCTCAGTTGGAAGCTCCTCCATTGTGGTGCCGTTTTCCAAATAGTGATGGATTTCCTGGAAAATCCAAGGACGACCCTGGGCAGGGCGTCCAATCATTAAAGCGTCCGCACCGGTGTACTCCAGTACAAATTTGGCTTTCTCCGGGCTATCGATATCACCGTTCGCGATAACCGGAATTGAAATCGCCTCTTTTACCGCTTTAATGCTGTCATATTCGGCCTCACCTTTGTACATACATGCTTTCGTTCTGCCATGCAGAGCAAGAGCTTGTATGCCGCAGTTTTCGGCTAATTTAGCGATCTGGACACAGTTCTTGTTGTCTGTATCCCAGCCAGTTCGAGTCTTTAACGTTACAGGAACGTCCACTGCATTCACGACCGCTTTCAAAATCTCTTCGATAATGTTTGGGTATTGAAGCAGAGCAGAGCCCGCTAGCTTCTTATTCACTTTTTTTGCCGGGCAGCCCATGTTGATGTCGATGATTTGTGCACCGTTCTCAACACTGAATTGAGCTGCGTCCGCCATAAGCTGTGGATCGGAACCCGCAATCTGTACAGAGCGAATGCCCGATTCGCCCTCGTGTACCATGCGCTGTTTCGACTTTGACGTTCCCCATAGTTTTGGGTTAGCAGACATCATTTCACTGACGGCCATTCCCGCACCATAGCGAAGACACAACTCGCGAAACGGTCTATCCGTTACACCAGCCATAGGGGCTACGATTAGATTGTTCTTAAGTTGATAGTTTCCGATTTTCAAAACGTCATCACAGTTCTGTACCAGCAAGGGCGCGCATTTTACGCATTTTTTCACTGCGTGAAAAGACTAATATTTGAGCATTTACAAATTGTTTTTGTAAATTGTATGAATTTCAAACAATTAGCTCTGAAAACCTTGTCTAGCCTTGCTTACGACCAGAGATGCGACACCATTCACTTTGCTCAACAATCGGGTCAATGTGAAGCTCGTCACGGTAATAGTTCGCAACATCTTCAGCTTGAGTGTCTAATACGCCGGACATAGCGAGGTCGCCATTTGGCTTAACTAGTCCTTTGATGATAGGTGCAAGTTCACGTAAAGGTCCCGCAAGGATGTTGGCCACAACGACGTCAGCGACGAGACCTTCAGGTTGATTTTGCGGTAAGTAAACTTCTAGTTTGTCTGCAACGCCATTACGCTCAGCATTGTCTTTTGAAGCAAGCAGGGCTTGAGGATCAATGTCGATCCCTATCACTTTTTCAGCGCCCAGTTTGATCGCTGCGATCGCAAGAATACCTGAGCCACAACCGAAGTCGATAACGGTCTTACCGCTTAAGTCCATGCTTTCTAGCCACTCAAGACAAAGTGCTGTTGTAGGGTGAGTACCCGTACCGAATGCAAGGCCTGGATCCAACATAACATTAACAGCGTCAGGATCTGGAATGTCGCGCCAGCTTGGACAAATCCATAAGCGTTCACCAAATTTCATTGGGTGGAAGTTTTCCATCCATTCGCGTTCCCAGTCTTTATCTTCAAGCTGTTCTACTTTGTAAGCAAAATTGTCAGCCAGCATATTGCTCGCTTTAATTTGGTCGATGATGAAGTTAGTGTCTGCTTCTGCATCATACAGTGCCAGAATATCAGTATCGCCCCATAAGCGAGTTTCGCCAGGTAGAGGTTCGAATACAGGTGTATCCTGCGCGTCTAAGAATGTAACAGACAGCGCGCCAGTCTCTTCCATTAGCATATCGCCGATTTGCTCAGCGTTTTCATTGGTCGCGTTGAGTTTGATTTGAATCCAAGGCATTGGTTTTTGCTCTTAAAGTGAATGAAGTGGCGCAGAGTTTACCAGAACTCTACGATTTGTTTGAGTATATACCCAAATAAGCCGATTTATATGTTGAGCCGTTCGCGTACATATAAAACAAAAATGCCCACGGGAGTGGGCATTTTTTAAGACGTTTGCTTAGGTTTATTGTAAGCCAAGCTTCTTCTCTAGGTAGTGGATGTTTGCACCACCGTGTTGGAAGTTTTCGTCATTCATAATGGAGAATTGCAGTGGCACGTTAGTTTTGATGCCTTCGATGATCATCTCACCCAGTGCGTTCTTCATACGTGCAATCGCTACATCACGGTTCTCACCGTAAGTGATCAGTTTACCAATCATTGAATCGTAATGAGGTGGTACTGTGTAGCCTGTGTAGATATGAGATTCCCAACGTACACCCATACCGCCAGGAGCGTGGAAACGCTCGATCTTACCCGGAGATGGTAGGAAGCGCTCAGGGTCTTCTGCGTTGATACGACACTCAATCGCATGGCCACGGATCTTAATATCATCTTGAGTGAATGACAGAGGCTGACCCGCTGCAACGCGAAGCTGTTCTTTGATTAGGTCGATGCCAGTAACCATCTCTGTTACTGGGTGCTCTACCTGAATACGAGTGTTCATTTCGATGAAGTAGAACTCACCGTTCTCGTATAGGAATTCAAACGTACCTGCGCCGCGGTAACCGATCTCGATACATGCACGAGTACAGCGTTCACCGATGTACTTACGCATTTCTTCGGTGATACCAGGTGCTGGAGCTTCTTCCACTACTTTTTGGTGACGACGTTGCATTGAACAGTCACGCTCACCAAGGTGGATTGCGCCGCCTTGACCGTCAGCAATAACCTGAACTTCAACGTGACGAGGGTTTTCTAGGAATTTCTCCATGTAAACCATGTCATTGTTGAACGCCGCTTTTGCTTCAGCACGTGTCATTGCAATAGCTTGGATAAGGTCTTTCTCTGCGCGAACAACACGCATACCACGACCGCCGCCGCCGCCAGATGCTTTGATGATTACTGGGTAACCAATGCGCTTAGCAAATGCTTTGTTTTTCTCTTCGTCATTGTCTAGAGGGCCGTCAGAACCCGGTACACAAGGAACGCCTGCTTTCTTCATTGCATTGATAGCAGATACTTTATCGCCCATTAGGCGGATAGTGTCTGCCTTTGGGCCAACGAAGATGAAACCACTGCGCTCAACTTGCTCTGCGAAGTCTGCGTTCTCAGACAGGAAGCCGTAACCTGGGTGGATAGCAACAGCACCAGTCACTTCTGCTGCAGAAATGATGCGTGGAATGTTTAGGTAGCTGTCGATACCACGAGCAGGGCCGATACATACGGTTTCGTCTGCGAGCAGTACGTGCTTAAGATCGCGGTCAGCTGTCGAGTGAACAGCGACGGTCTTAATACCTAATTCTTTACAAGCGCGAAGAATACGAAGTGCAATTTCACCTCGGTTCGCGATGACTACTTTGTCTAGCATAAGGCAAGCCCCGCTTATTCGATTACAACAAGAGGTTGGTCGAATTCAACTGGTTGGCCGTCTTCAGCTAGGATTGCTGTAACAACGCCAGATTTGTCCGCTTCGATTTGGTTCATCATTTTCATTGCTTCAACAATACATAGAGTATCGCCAGCATTTACTTTCTGACCCACTTCTACGAATGCTTTAGAGTCTGGGCTTGGAGAGCGGTAGAAAGTACCAACCATTGGAGAAAGAACTTGGTGACCTGCAGGTGTTGCTGCTGGAACTTCTGCTGCTGGCGCTTCCGCTACTGGTGCCGCTGCTACTGGAGCAGGTGCCGCCGCTGGAGCTGCTGCGTAGTGAATTGGTGCTTGAGGGGCTGCAGTGCCATGACGGCTGATGCGCACTGACTCTTCACCTTCAGAGATCTCTAGCTCAGCAATGCCAGACTCTTCAACTAACTCAATTAGCTTCTTGATTTTACGAATATCCATCTTTTCTTTCTCTTTTATCTTGTGATTAAGACAACCCTCGTAGGGTTGCAGAGTGTTAGGGTTACTTTGCCTGTAGCTTATTGATCGCTGCAGACAGAGCAAATTCATAACCTTGTGCGCCTAAACCGCAAATCACACCCTCTGCTTTATCTGACAGGTAAGAGTGATGACGGAATGGTTCACGTGCGTGCACATTTGATAAGTGCACCTCAATAAATGGGATGGCGACGCCAAGTAATGCATCTCGCAGCGCCACACTAGTATGAGTGAAAGCCGCTGGATTGATGATGATGAAGTCAATCTTGCCATAGGCAGCGTGAATGGCTTCAATCAGTTCGTACTCACGATTTGATTGTAGGTGTTCCAGTTCTACCCCAGCGTTATGGGCTTGCTCTGTAAGAGTATCCACAACTTGAGCTAAGGTACTGTGACCATAGTGTGTCGGTTCGCGCAGACCCAATAGATTAAGATTTGGTCCGTTTAGAACAAGAATCCGTGACTTTGCAGACATTGTGTTGCTATCTTCCCTTATCGTGAGTGGAACGTTTATATTCCCAAATATACGATAGTTCAGCACGATTTTTTTGTTAAAACCGAGCAAATTTTAAAAAATCGACCAAGATTATAGCTAATTCATAGCAATTAGCAGCAATTTACTGGTCTAATCTCCTAATAGCCACTCTCGTTTCTGTAACCAAGTTAACAAAAACAACATAATTGCCATATTTTTTGTGTGGCCAATTTGTGCACTAAAGCAAAAAACCGCCATGAGTGATGGCGGTTTTTAAAGTGCTTTTAAAACAGTTGGTTGAATTTATGCCAATTCTGCTTTCTCTGCGATAAGTTTATCTACAACGCTCGGATCGGCAAGCGTTGATGTGTCTCCGAGGTTGCTAGTATCACCCGTTGCAATTTTACGCAGGATTCGACGCATGATCTTACCAGAACGAGTCTTCGGTAAGGAATCCGTCCAGTGCAGTACATCTGGTGTTGCAATTGGACCAATTTCTTTACGCACCCAATCTTTCACTTCTTTGTGTAGCTCTGCTGACGGGAATTCACCATCGTTCAAGGTAATGTAAGCGTAGATAGCTTGGCCTTTGATATCATGCGGAATGCCCACAATAGCGGCCTCAGCAATTTTATGATGTGCGACAAGAGCCGATTCTATTTCAGCGGTACCCATGCGGTGACCCGACACGTTTAGTACGTCATCAACACGGCCCGTGATCCAGTAGTAACCGTCTTCGTCACGACGAGCCCCATCACTAGTAAAGTACATTCCCTTAAAGGTTGAGAAGTAGGTCTGTTCAAAGCGCTCGTGGTCGCCATAAACAGTACGCATCTGACCTGGCCATGAATCAAGGATCACCAAGTTACCTTCTGCTGCGGTTTCTTCAATGATGTTGCCCATGTTATCAACCAGTGCAGGTTGGACTCCGAAGAATGGTCGAGTTGCTGAGCCTGGTTTTAAATCTGTTGCGCCTGGTAGTGGTGCAATTAAGATACCGCCGGTCTCTGTTTGCCACCAAGTATCAACGATAGGCGAGCTCTCGTTACCAATCGTTTTGTAGTACCACTCCCACGCTTCAGGGTTGATAGGCTCACCTACTGAACCCATCACACGTAAGCTTGAACGAGATGTCCCTGCTACCGCTTCGTTACCTTTTGCCATTAGTGCACGAATAGCGGTTGGCGCAGTGTAGAGAATGTTCACTTGGTGCTTATCAACCACTTCACTCATACGAGCCGTGCTTGGGTAGTTTGGAACACCTTCAAACAGAATGGTTTTGGCCCCGTTCGCTAGTGGACCATAAATTAGGTAAGTATGGCCTGTAATCCAGCCCACATCCGCGGTACACCAGAAGGTTTCTCCTGGTTGATAATCGAAGACATATTTAAAGGTCATTGCCGCGTAGACGAGGTAACCGCCTGTAGTATGTAGTACGCCTTTAGGTTTACCTGTCGAGCCAGATGTGTAGAGGATGAACAGCGGGTCTTCGGCTTTCATCTCTTCTGGTGGGCAAACGTCAGAAACGTTGGCTGTTGCTTCGTGCCACCAAACATCACGGTGTTCATGCCATTCAACATCACCACCTGTACGTTTAAGCACGACGACTTTATTGATGGTTTTTACGTCTGGGTTGGTTAGTGCTTCATCCACGTTCTTTTTCAGTGGAACAGCGCGTCCGCCACGTACGCCTTCGTCTGCGGTGATCACGACTTTAGCGTCAGAGTCGATGATACGGCCGGATAGCGCTTCTGGTGAGAAACCGCCAAATACTACGGTGTGAACCGCACCAATACGGGTACAAGCGAGCATAGCCACTGCAGCTTCTGGCACCATTGGCATGTATAGACACACCACGTCGCCCTTGCGTACGCCTTGCTCTTTCAATGCGTTGGAGAATTTACACACTTCTTTGTGCAGTTCGTTGAAAGTGAGTGTTTTGTCGTCGGCTGGATCATCGCCTTCCCAAATGATGGCGACGTCATCCCCGTGTTCTGCAAGATGACGGTCAATACAGTTAGCCGAGACGTTCAGTGTGCCATCTTCAAACCAGCGAATATCAACATGGCCAGTGTCGAAAGAAGTGCTTTTTACTTTGGTGAAAGGTTTGATCCAATCAACGATTTTGCCGTGTTCGTTCCAGAAGCCCTCTGGATCGGTTACCGACTGCTGATACATGGCTAAGTAAGTATCATTATCCGCGTGTGTATGAGTTTTAATATTTTCTTTTACCGGATAAACGTGGGCTTCGCTCATGGCTTCTCTCCTTGTGCCTTATTTCTCGGCCTTACACCAATCTAGATAAGATTTTGAATATATTTTTGTAGGGCTGTTTTTTGGTTCTAAATAACTTGGTCGTGGTAATGACGACGTTGTGCTTATAACTGTCAGTCACCGCGCGTATTTCCACAATTAGACTTTAGGATGAGAGTGATAGAAGCGCCGGGAAATCGCTGAAACAAAAGTATTTCTGGGAGCTAGGTCAACTGATTTTTATGTATACGGTGCGGTTAGGTTGGGTAAATCGCCTTTCGTTAAGCGGACAAAGACCAAAGCGGCAGAAATCGCGTCTTGCAAGGCGTCGTGTTTGTCTTGGATAGGAAGTTCGAGGTGTTTACAAATGGCATCCAGACTTAAGTCGAAATAGGCATTCGGCAAATGTCGTTCCAACTTATCGTGATAAATCTGACTGACCTCGATGAGTGGGTTAGGAAGTGGGAAGCCAAGTTGCCTCAGACAAGCAAGGTCTAAGATCTTTTTATCGTAACGAATGTGATAGCCCACAAGTGGTCGGTTGCCGATAAATTCGAGCAGCTCGAGCAGCGCCTCTTTTTCACTGATGCCATCGACTAAGTCTTGGTGGCGAATTCGATGGATCTTGACCGAGCCAGAGTCGAGCGATTGCGGCGCGCGTAAGCGGACTTCAAATGGTTGACTGGTGATGATGCGGTTGTCGATGATCTTGGTGGCTGCAATAGTCACCAGCTCGGCGCGATTTGGGTCAAGGCTGGTGGTTTCGCAGTCAAGAGAGACGTATTCTGTTTTATCTGGCGTGCAAAACAGCGACTGATAAGGCGAGCCTTTCAATTTGTAATGCCAGTATTTGCGTTGTAACCAGTTCATTGCTTACGCCTCTGTGATTTATGAAAATCAGGGTTAATCACGAATTTGATAATGGAAGCCTAAAAATTGCTTAAATTTCTTCACCACATGTAAGCTGTGGCGAAGCAAATCACGCTCAGTTCTATCCAGTTGTTTAATATCAATGTTATTCAACGCTTCTTGCTTTTTGAGTTGCTGATTGAGGCGAAGTTTAAAGAACAATTTCAGTGCTTCGTTGAGATTATCTGCCGTTTCGGATTCTAAGATGCGCTTATTTCTCAGAGCTTCAATGCGCTCAAACGTGTTCTTCTTCTCAATGGCATATTCCAAAGACAAGGTGCGAATGCCGTGTACAATTGGGAAAATACCGCCGCGTTTAATGTCCAATCCGTCTTTAGCACTTTTTACGTTGCCAAATAGAGTTAGGGGCACAGAAAACTGCAAGGCAGGGCGAGTAAAATCAGACAATATCAACATGCGATCTTTCATTGTGTCACGAAGATGCGCCGCAATTGGAGCCAGCAGCTCGCAATTCCCAGCAACAGCATGGGCGTCACTGAAAATGGCTAAGTCCATGATTTGTTCTGGTTCGGCTTTAGCTATCCAGTGGTTTAGGGTGCTTATCCATTCTTGCTGTGTTTTGACCCACTTCGGGTTGTTAACCATCACTTTGCCAAGGCAAAGTGGATAACCGAGCTGTTGTAGGGTGTGTGTGAAGGATTGCATCACTTGTTCGCAATGAGGCCATTCCAGACCATCTTGAATAATCAGGGCATTGTCTTGATCAGTTTTGAGAATTTGCTCTCCTCGGCCTTCAGAGCCGAGTACGATCAAGCAACAATGGTCGTGCAAGGCTGGTGGTATCACTAACTCGAACGCTTTCTCGATAATTTGTTCGTTTACGGCTGAGATAAGCTCCATGATGAAGCGAGTGCGGATGCCGTTTTTCAATAAGCTCTCGACCAATTGACGTTGGCGGTTTGAGGCCAAAGCGAGCTCTTCCACGCTGCTTGCTCGAGCAATACTGAGCGTTAACACGTGAGAGTGGGTTGAGAATGCGCTGAGAATTTGGGTCATATCCAGCATGCCGACAGCTCTGTTGCCTTCACATACCATGAGGCGTTTCATTCTATTTCTGGTCATTGTGATCATGGCGTTGAATAGAAAGTCTCCATCATCAACGTGATAAACAGGAAAGCTCGCGATCTCACCCACTGGTGTGTCGAGCGCGCAACCATCTATCATCACAGAATGCAGCATATTAGTACGAGTCACTATTGCGTACGGGTGGGCTGATGGCCATTTTTCCAATCGTGGATCATCGCCATGGAGTTGAACCAATGCAGCGTCAATCCCATTTTCTTTTAAGGAACGTGTTACCTCGTTAATTGGTGTATTTGGTTCAAGGATCATCGGTGGGTGATAAATGCTGCGGTCAACTTTAGTGAGAATAAACTCCGCTAAGTTTTGCTGTTGATGGGCCGCTTCGATGAGCTCTTGCCGTTTCGATAAATTGTTATCGAAATAGGCTGCAAACTGGCCATTTTCGTTGTAAAGGGCAAGGAAAATTTCTTTCGGCAGTAGGTAAGAGAGCGTGTCCTCAAGCGCGATGTAGTGATGACGTACCTTGTCTTCAAGTAACGAGCGTACATCGAACATATCGTCGTTGGCATAATGTGCGAACACTTCCTGTTGATCGTTGGAGCGCTCTTCTACCGCGCCTTTGATCAGAATATGTAAGTGGGGGTTCTTCTGTCCGCAGGATAAAATAACATCTCGAGCTCGATAGTAGGCGACGTCCAGAGAGGATCGCAGTCGCGTTTGTTGTGCTTCAGTTAAGCGATCGAACGGTGGAGACTGCATGTTAAATTTGTCAGGCATGAGAACACCCAATAATGATGGAAGGAACACTCTCTAAGTCTGACAAATTTCTTACCGGAAGCCAGACGACTTTGGTCTAAATTACGATGTTTTCGCTTGAAGATGCCAAATGTCGCAAAGTTAGTATTCCATCGAGGAAACGATAAGTTTCTTATTCTTCCCTTTTTATAATACGCATGGCGATCCATAATTCCCGGCTCGAACGTTGGTGTTCCCGTTTTAGGATATTAGTAATGTTGAAACCTTCTCCGTATGGCTGGATTTCCCAGTACTTTCTCGGATTCTTCTTTGCGTATGGCGTGTATCTGCCATTTTGGTCACTTTGGTTTAAGGATCAGGGCGTATCTTCGACAGATATCGGTTTGCTGGTCGGGTTAGGCCTTGCGACACGTTGTGTTGCCAATATCGTGATCACCCCACGAGTACACAAAGTCGAACATCTTATGCCTGCTTTACGTTGGTTGAGTTTCGCTGCCCTCCTTTTTGTTGGATTTCACTTTTTTACGGGTGGTAGCTTTTGGTTAATGGCACTAGCGACAGTGTTGTTCAATCTTTGTTGTGGACCGATTATTCCGTTGTCGGACGCGATGGCAAATTACTACGCTCGCCTGAAAATGCTCGATTATGGCCGCACGCGGCTATGGGGTTCGATCGCCTTTATCGCAGGCTCGACGGCAGTGGGCTACCTGGTGGCTGAATTTGGCTCCGATATGATCTTGTATACTGCGATGTTCGGCGTGTTTATCTCGTTGCTGTTTGCTATGCGACCGACTAACCCAATGCCTGTAACGCACGGTGGGCAAAGCGCAGAACGTCCAAAGCTGACCGCTCTTTTGACCGACAAGCCGATACTAAAATTCTTAGTGTTGGTGTCACTAATTCAGGGCAGTCATGCGGCTTACTACGGCTTTAGTGCGATTCACTGGAAGGCCGCTGGTCACTCGGAAGATGTCATTGGCTACTTGTGGAGCTTAGGAGTGGCCGCAGAAGTGGCAGTGTTTGCACTGAGTAAGCGCTTATTCGTAGGTTGGTCAATACGCGCGCTGTTTATTGCTGCTGCCGTTGGTGTAATGATGCGTTGGGGTATTACGGCGTCGACAACATCGATTATTGCTTTGGTGATTGTTCAACTACTACATGGTGTGACTTTCGCTACCGCACACATTGCCGCGATCCAATATATCCAAAACTCCGAAGAAAATAAGATCGTAGCGTTGCAAGCGTTGTATAACGCGATTCCGTTGGGCGCATTTATCGCGTTAATGACCGTATTGAGTGGTTGGGGTTATGAGCACTGGGGACCGCTTGTGTTCTGGGGCATGGCCGCGATGGGGTTATTGGCTCTGTTCATCAAGCTTGATTCACAAGACCCACATCAGGTGGTTGATGTATCAGACAAGCCACTTGAAACACAGAATTAGACTTATGTAACAAAGGTTAAAAACTAAGCTTTGTCTCCGTTATCAAAGCGGTGTTAAATGAAACCTCTCCCTCATGGAGAGGTTTTTTTATTCTCTTGCTTTAAAAGTAGCAAGAAAGGCAAGAAAGGATATCGGATGCAAGGATGGCTGGTGGTTCCCGTTTCTTTAGCGTATTTGGGAGCTTTATTTATCATCGCGTGGTACGGCGACATTCAGAAAAGGTGGCTAGCGCGCTGGCGGCCTTGGATTTATAGTCTTTCCATTGCGGTGTACTGTACATCATGGACCTTCTACGGCACGGTCGGGCAGGCCAGCAGTAATCCTTGGTCTTTCTTGCCCATCTATATTGCCCCCATTTTAGTGTTTACCATCGGATGGCGCGTTTTAGCTCGGCTTATTTTGATTGCTAAACGGGAACACATCACGTCGATTGCTGACTTTATCGGAGCACGCTACGGTAAATCCCAAGGTTTGGCCGTGGTTGTTACGCTCATAGCGGTTGCGGGAATTTTGCCGTACATCGCTTTACAGCTGCGTGGTATCACTATGGGGCTTGAAATTATTGCTCCGGAGCTGGCTACTGATTTTGGTTATCAAAACGATAGCGTGTCGTGGTTTGTTGTGGTCGCATTGGCGATTTTTACGATGCTATTCGGTACCCGCCACATTGATAACACGGAACACCATCGTGGGATGATGATGGCAATTGCCTTCGAATCCATTATCAAACTGCTGGCTTTTTTAGTGGTTGGTGTCTTCATTGTTTGGTTGGCGATGAACTCCGAGAATTTGAGCTTAATTGATGTTGCCGCACAGACGTATCAGTCACCAAATATCCCGACTATATTGATTCATACTGTACTGACCATGCTGGCGATAGTTTGCCTTCCGCGACAATTCCATACGATGGTGGTAGAAAATGAACGTGCTCAAGATTTGCATGTGGCTCGTTGGTTGTTCCCCATTTATCTGATCTTAATGGGGATTTTTGTCTTACCTATTGCGTGGGTAGGGCAAGGTCTCTTGAGTGGCGCTTCGCCTGATACTTATGTCATCAGTGTGCCGATGTCGGTAGGGGCGAGTGAAATCGCCTTGCTTGCGTTTTTAGGCGGTACTTCAGCGGCAAGTGGCATGGTTATCGTATCGACGATTGCCTTAGCGATCATGGTCTCGAATGACTTGGTTATGCCATTGCTATTGCGTCGCATGCGACTGACGCAGCGTAACCATCACCATTTTTCTGAATTATTACTGCGGATCCGCCGTGGTTTGATATTAGTTTTGTTGATTGGCGCGTGGTGTTTCTATCAAGCGTTGGACACTATTCATTCACTTTCTGCTATCGGCTTTCTCTCGTTCGCGGCTATCACGCAATTCGCTCCTGCGCTGGTTGGCGGTATGTATTGGCGTCAAGGGAATAAGAAAGGTGTGTATGTTGGCCTCGCGGTGGGTTTTGCTACCTGGTTGATTACGTTAATGAGCCAAACAGACATGCTTGCCGGAGACGCCAGTAATAACTTCCTGATCTGGTTGATTACGCCACCAGAGGTATTGGCTAGCTTTGATATCGCGATTTCAGATTGGGGGATGATCCTCAGCGTGGTCGCTAATGCAGTGTGTTTTGTTGTGGTTTCTATGGCTACCCGACCAAGCCTAAGTGAGCGCTTACAATCGGCATCATTCGTTGGTACACCGTTGCCTGAAAGCGAAAATATGAGTCTGTACCAGAGCCGCGTTACGGTTGCAGAACTGGAAATGCTAGCGTCCAGATTTGTAGGACGAACGCGAGTTAAAGCGGCGTTTCAAGCCTACTGGAGCCAACAACGAGAAGAGTTAATGCCGAATCAGCAAGCGCCATCTTCTCTGATTCGGCATACGGAGCGTGTGCTGGCAGGGGTATTTGGTGCATCTTCTGCTAAGTTAGTGCTTACTTCCGCTCTGCAAGGAAGAAACATGCAGCTTGAAGAGGTGGCGACTATCGTTGATGAAGCCTCTGAACTGTACGATTTTAGTCGGGGTTTACTCCAAGGCGCGATTGAGCATATTGGACAAGGTATTGCGGTCGTCGATAAGCAACTACGCTTGGTAGCGTGGAACCAACGCTATTTAGAACTCTTTGAATTTCCGCCAGGCCTGATTCAAGTAGGTCGACCGATTGCGGATGTGATTCGGCACAATGCAGAGCAGGGGTTGTGTGGCCCTGGTGACCCTGATGACCACGTCCGTCGCCGTGTTTATCACCTTGAGCAAGGGACTCGGCACACCTCTTCTCGGGTTCGTCCCGATGGTCGCGTGATAGAGGTGCAAGGTAACCCAATGCCAGGTGGTGGCTTTGTGATGAGCTTTACCGACATCACCGTATTCCGTGATGCAGAGCAAGCACTGAAAGACGCCAACGAGACATTGGAAGAAAGGGTACGTCTGCGGACTCGAGAATTAGAACAACTTAACAAGCAACTGGTGGAAGCGACGCAGCGCTCGGATTTGGAATCGAAGTCCAAATCACGGTTCTTGGCGGCAGTAAGCCATGACTTGATGCAACCGCTCAACGCGGCGCGTCTATTCGCTTCTTCACTATCGGAAGTCGCCAAAGACAGCGAAGCCAAAAAGCTGTCAGCACACATTGAAAGTGCTTTAGAGGCTGCCGAAGACTTAATTGGAGATTTGCTGGATATCTCGCGTTTGGAATCGGGCAAGTTGGAAGTCAACGTGCATGGCTTTGCGTTAAATGATGTGTTATCGAATTTGAATGCTGAGTTTAGTGCGTTAGCCAAACAGCAAGGTATAGAGTTCACGATGATTCCGTCCTCACTCATGGTTAAGTCGGATCCCAAACTGCTGCGCCGTGTGGTGCAAAACTTCCTGACCAATGCGTTTCGTTATAACCCGAATGGCAAAGTCGCACTCGGTGTTCGCCGCGTGAAAGGGCGAGTGCGTATTGATGTATGGGATAATGGAGTGGGGATTGAAGAAGAGAAGCAGCAAGAGATTTTTGAAGAGTTTAATCGCGGAACTCAAGTTCGTTCCGACCAAGGCCTCGGACTTGGTTTGGCGATTTCGAAAGGAATTGCTCAGGTACTTGGGCATGAAATTTCGATGCGCTCTTGGGTTGGAAAAGGCAGTGTTTTTTCCATCACCCTAGATAAAGCTGATCATGTTCAGCCTCATCCAGTTCACGTGGCAATGAGTAAGCAATCTGAACTTGGTCATCTGAGAATCCTATGTGTCGATAATGAGCCTGACATTCTAGTCGGCATGGAAAACTTACTTTCCCGATGGGGCTGCGATACACGAGTTGCGATTGATTTAGTTGAAAGTCTACAAGCGCTTGAGGATGGTTGGATTCCGGATGTAATTTTCTCCGATTACCGACTTGATGATGGTCGTACTGGTTTAGAAGTGCTACAGCAATGCCGCCTAAGATTAGGCCACAGCTTTGAAGGCGTCATCATCAGTGCAGATCGTACCGATGATATGCTTGATGGCATCAAAGCAAATGGGTTCAGCTTTATTGCTAAGCCAGTTAAGCCGCTTAAGCTGCGTTCGGTGCTCAATCGAGTCGCTTAGGATTGGAGTGTTTGAAAAATCGCTATAAAAAGAGACCTCCGAATGGAGGTCTCGATGTTTGTAATCTTAGTTGATAGGCTGAGTTTGCCGCTTATTCTGCGACGCCGCCTTGAGTCAGTTTGGCTGGATTAAGCAATCGCTCTAGTGTGGCTCTATCCAAATCAGTTTCTTCTTCCGCGACATCAATAATCGCGCGTCCCTGTTTGTAGGCTTTTTTCGCGACTTCTGCCGCTTTTAGGTAACCAATGACCGGGTTGAGAGCCGTGACCAAAATAGGGTTTTTGGCGAGTGCTACATCCAAGTTATCTTGGCGAACTTCAAACGTCGCAATGGCTTTGTCAGCTAAAGCGGTTGCGCTGTTAGAGAGTAACTCGATGCTCTCCAATACGTTATGAGCAATAACTGGCAGCATGACGTTAAGCTGGAAGTTGCCCGCTTGGCCTGCGACGGTAATGGTGGTGTCATTACCAATGACTTGCGCTGATGCCATAGCTGCGGCTTCTGGGATCACAGGATTTACTTTGCCAGGCATGATGGAAGAACCCGGTTGCAAGCCTTGTAATTCAATCTCACCTAAACCAGCCAATGGACCTGAATTCATCCAACGAAGATCATTTGCGATCTTCATGATCGCAACTGCTGCTGTTTTGAGCTGTCCCGACAGAGCGACGATCGCATCTTGACTGCTTAAATTGAAAAAGAAGTTATCACTGGCCATGAACTGAATACGAGTTGACTGGGTTAGGTTGCTAGCGAATAAGTCTGCAAAGCGTGGATCGGCATTGATCCCCGTTCCAACTGCCGTACCACCTTGGGCTAAGGCTTTTACAGCAGGAAGTGCTTGTTCAATCGCTTGTTTTGCGTGCTCGATTTGGAACTGCCAACCGCCAAGTTCTTGAGCAAAGGTAATTGGCATCGCATCCATTAAGTGGGTGCGACCGGTTTTTACAACATCTTTCAATGCTTGTTGCTTAGACTCTAGTGTTTGGCTTAGGTGTGACAGGGCCGGGAAGAGCTGTTTTTCAATGGCTAATGCTGCGCTAACTTGAATGGCCGTCGGTACCACATCGTTGCTGCTTTGTCCCATGTTGACGTGATCATTAGGGCTGACAGTGCCGCCTAGATGCTGGGAGGCCAGTGTTGCAATTACTTCATTCGCATTCATATTTGAGCTAGTGCCTGATCCTGTTTGGAACACGTCAATTGGGAATTGCTCAATATGATTGCCTTCGATAATTGCTTGAGCTGCGTCAGCAATCGCGTTGGCAATATCTCCTTCAAGCAGCCCTAGCTGTGCGTTGGTGAGTGCCGCAGTCTGCTTGATGTGTGCTAACGCTTTGATAAAACCAGATGGCATTTTATGTTGACTGAATGAGAAGTTATCGACGGCGCGTTGAGTCTGGGCTTGGTAGAGAGCATCTGCAGGGACCGTTACTTCGCCCATACTGTCAGTTTCTATGCGGAATTCGGTGCTCATGGTAGGGATCCTTTTGGTTAATCGAGTGAGATTTGAATCAGGCGTAATTGTTGTTGTAGTGCGAGAAATTTCACGTCGCCTTGTTCAAACTGGTAGTAATAGCGTTTGAGGCAAAATAATGGCGTATGGATAGAATCGAGACAGACACGACGGAAGATACGACTGCGAGTTGAGTCTTGAATTGCGTCTAGTAAATGGAAATAAACCTGACGTAAAAACAGCTCACACAACAATAGATTTTCTTCATCGGCATCGTGTTCATAACAGGAAGACAACACCATTCCCCAATGAATATAGTCATGAATCACGTCTGGCTCAAAGCCATGTGGTGCGGCGAGAAGGAATCTATCTTGGGCTTTAAAAAATGCGTTAAAGATGTCCCGTTTGTTGTCCATAACCACCTCTCATTAAATGTAATGATAATTATTATCAATTAAATTGTGAGTTGGCAACCCTTTTTAGAGTAAGAGGTTGTTGAAGAAAGACTTACGGAAACAAAAGCCGACGCAAAGGCGTCGGCTGAGTAGGAATTCATTTATGCTGAGTGAAACTAAGTCACTGTCGTTTGAATACCGGTGAATTAGCTTGTCGCCGTTATTCAGTAAATAAGGTTTCGTACTTCACAAATGCGGTTTGTGTTTCACCATAATATAGTGTGCCGCCTGATTGAATGACGACTCTTAACCAGCTTTCTGCAGATGCAGGCTTTGGTAAGGTGATGTACCAGCTTTGGCCTGCTTGATCGGCGGGCTTCATATCAATCGGTTGAGCGTTTTTCTCTTTGTCACTCACAATAGAAACTTTAACCCCTTCAAGTGGGTAAGCGGCGTTGAGTGACAATTCTAAGTTATTTTTAGTGAGTTTTTCAGAGCGAAATTTCACTTTAAAATCGCCATTTTCCATATCACACAGACCACTGGTGTAACGACAATTAGACTTACTCGCGAGTTTGTAAGTTTCCCCTTCTTGCGCCGCGTGGGGTTTCTCGCTGAGGGCCATATCGGTACCGAAGTAAGCGATCAAAGAGAGAACTGGCGCAATCAGTAGAGCGAGAATAAAGTGCTTGTTTTTGAACATCTTGGCTTCCTTGCAACGACATACTGCGAATATGGTAACTGAAAAGTGAGAATAAAAAAGCCCCGGACGGCTGGTTCCAAACGGGGCTTTTGTGGTTTTGATTAGTTTTTAGTGATCCACTGCACTACCAGCACCTACTGGTACGCGAACGTGTTCGACTAGGTCTTTTACTTCTTGTGGCGTTTCTGCTGTTACTTTGGATACAGCGAATGCAACAATGAAGTTAAATAGTGCGCCGATAGCACCAAACGCGTTTGGCTCAATACCCAGGAACCAGTTTGTTCCCCAGCTTTCTAGATATTTCCAATCAGCGACGAAAAGAATGCCTTTGTGTTGGAATACGTAGAACAGCGTAATACTGATACCTGCAATCATACCGGCGATTGCGCCTTCTTTGTTGATGCTCTTGCTGAAGATGCCCATCATCAATGCAGGGAAGATGGATGAAGCGGCAAGACCAAAGGCGAGTGCTACCGTACCTGCGGCAAATCCAGGCGGATTTAAACCGAGATAGCCTGCGGCTGCTATCGCTACTGCCATTGATATTCGACTAGCAAGTAGCTCTTTTTTCTCGGATATGTTCGGATTGATAACCCCTTTGATTAAGTCATGGGAAATAGCTGAAGAAATGGCGAGTAGTAAACCTGCTGCGGTAGATAGTGCAGCTGCAAGACCACCTGCTGCCACAAGTGCAATCACCCAGTTTGGCAGTTTAGCGATCTCTGGGTTAGCCAATACCATGATGTCGTTATCAACGCGCAGTTCGTTGGTGGACGCATCTGAAGTGTATTGGATATTGCCATCGCCATTTTTATCGTCAAAACCGAGTAGTCCAGTTGTTTCCCAGTTTTTGAACCACGCAGGACGCTCGTCATACGCTAGGTGCTGACCCGGAGCTGGATTTACCGTATTCATTAGGTTGAGGCGAGCCATCGCTGATACCGCTGGTGCAGTAGTGTAAAGGATTGCGATGAAGATCAGAGCCCAGCCTGCTGATGTACGTGCGTCGCGAACCTTCGGCACGGTAAAGAAACGGATAATTACGTGTGGTAGACCGGCTGTACCAATCATCAGTGACATGGTGTAGACAAACATATTAAGTGTGTCGCCACGTACTTGGGTCGTGTATTCACTGAATCCGAGTTCGGTCACCACTTGGTCAAGCCGATCGAGTAGATAGACATCGGTACCAGCCATGGTACTCCCCAGACCAATTTGTGGGATTGGGTTACCAGTGAGTTGCAGAGAGATAAAGATTGCAGGGATAGTGTAAGCAAGAATGAGTACGCAATATTGAGCAATCTGCGTGTAAGTGATGCCTTTCATGCCGCCAAGAACCGCGTACATGAAAACGATACACATACCAATTAATAGGCCGGTGGAGTAATCCACTTCTAAGAAGCGACCAAACGCAACGCCCACGCCTTTCATCTGACCGATAACATAAGTCACTGATGCGATGATAAGACAAACAACCGCTACGATACGTGCCGTGTTGGAGTAAAAGCGTTCACCAACGAACTCTGGCACCGTAAACTTACCAAATTTGCGTAGGTAAGGCGCTAGCAACAGCGCAAGCAGAACGTAACCACCAGTCCAACCCATTAGAAATACTGAGCCGCCATAGCCCATGAAGGCAATTAAGCCTGCCATTGAGATAAACGACGCTGCGGACATCCAATCGGCTGCGGTTGCCATACCGTTTGCAATCGGGTTTACACCGCCACCAGCAACATAAAACTCTTTGGTTGAGCCGGCGCGAGCCCAAATAGCAATCCCGATGTACAGGATGAACGTGGCGCCAACGACCAGGTAGGTAATAGTTTTCAAATCCATCTGAGTGACTCCTTATTCGTCCACGCCGAATTCACGGTCAATTTGGCGCATCTTCCATGCGTAATAGAAAATAATTCCTAGGAAGGCATAGATGGAGCCTTGTTGAGCAAACCAGAAACCGAGTTTGTAACCGCCTAGTTGAAATTGATTTAGTACGTCGACAAATAAAATGCCGCAGCCGAAAGACACGACGAACCAGATGACCATTAGGCCGATCATGAGCTTCACGTTTTTGTCCCAATAGGCTTTGGCTCTTTCTTCGCTTTCAAATGCCATTGCCGTCTCCTTACGATTGGTATTGTTGTTAATGAAATGTTTCAACATGTACATTAGCAAGGTGTTGGCAATAACTCTTTTCAACTTTAGTCGGGGTGTTAAAAATGAAGAATCCCCATGCTATGGGCTTTTGCAGCGAACAAAGGGGTAAAATTCTATGTTAATAAACTGTTAAGTTAGCCAAAGGTCTAAAGGTTGATTGGATAAACAAGCATGATTAAGACTGGCCATTAATCTTTTCTTCATTGAACTTGGGGATGCTGTGTAAGTATTGGTGGTGATCTTGTGGCTCTTAAAGAGAGAAGGCGTAGATAGTAAAGCTCACAAGTAATTTATTTACATAAAGTTTTCGCATCAAATCACCGTTTTAACGCACAATAAAGTAATATAACTGAGTCATTCTCGTACAACCTCGCATTTTGAGACGGTGTAAAGGGGAGGCAGATTAGGGCATTACCTCATTAACGAAGTAGCCTTGCTCATCACAATTATTATCGTTTTTCATTAAGGGAGGGTGAGAATGGACGCAGACACCATTAACAGTTTTTTTCTAATAGGTGCGTTGTTAATCGCACTTAGCGTTCTTTTAAGCCCAGTGTCTTCTAAGTTGGGAATCCCAATTCTTTTGGTATTTTTAGCCGTTGGAATGCTAGCGGGGGAAGACGGCTTAGGCGGCATTTTATTCGATAACTTTTCCATCGCTTATTTGGTTAGTAACCTCGCATTAGCGATCATTTTGCTTGATGGTGGGATGAGAACGCGGGTCGCCAGCTTTAGGGTTGCGTTATGGCCCTCGGTCTCTTTGGCGACATTTGGCGTTGCGATCACCACCATTTTGACCGGGCTGATGGCAACGTGGTTATTCGACTTAGATTTATTGCAAGGCATATTGGTTGGTGCGATTGTTGGTTCCACCGATGCTGCCGCGGTCTTCTCTCTACTCAAAGGTCGTAGCCTGAACGAACGTGTTGGTTCTACGCTGGAAATTGAATCCGGCACCAATGACCCAATGGCGGTGTTTCTGACCGTAACTCTGATTGCTATTTTAGCGAACCCTGGCGCTGACTTAAGTGCGGGCTTTTTGGCGTTCAGTTTTCTTAAGCAGTTTGGTATCGGCGCGTTACTTGGCTTCGCTGGTGGCTGGATCTTATGGAAAGTTATCAATCGCAATCAATTACCAGATGGGCTGTATTCTATTTTAACGGTCAGTGGTGGCTTGCTTATTTTTGCTTTATCTAACACTTTGGGTGGCAGTGGTATTTTGTCGATTTACCTCGTTGGTCTTTTATTAGGTAACCGTCCAACACGCAGCCGCCACTCTATTCTTCATGTTTTAGATGGTATGACGTGGCTAGCTCAAATTGGTATGTTCTTGGTGCTTGGCTTGTTGGTTACACCATCCAATTTACTCTCTATTGCGTTGCCAGGTCTTGCGCTTGCCTTCGGGATGATTTTGTTTGCCCGACCAATCTCAGTTTGGATTGGTTTACTGCCATTCAAGAGTTTCACGCCACGTGAAAAGTGGTTTGTCTCTTGGGTAGGATTGCGTGGCGCTGTACCTATCATCCTCGCGGTATTTCCGATGATGGCAGGGTTGCCAGATGCTCAACTGTACTTCAATTTGGCATTCTTTGTAGTAATGGTGTCTTTGATAGTACAAGGGGGCACGTTGACCAAGGCGATGTCTCTTGCAAAGGTCGAGCTACCTTCTAAGCCTGAGCCAATTTCGCGTACGGGGGTGGAGATTTACCCGACCAGTGAGTGGGAGCTGTTTATCTATAGACTTAAAGCAGATAAATGGTGCATTGGTGAGCCATTACGTAGTCTTTCGATGCCGGAAGGAACGCGTATCGCCGCTGTATTTCGCAGTAAAGAGCTATTGCACCCATCCGGCAGTACGCGCCTTGAGGAAGATGATACCTTGTGTGTATTAGCACAAGAAAAGGATTTAGATGCACTGAGCTTACTGTTTAGTGAAGCCCCAGAGAAAGCGTCGCTAGCGCGATTCTTCGGTGACTTCTTCCTCGATATTGAAGTGAAGCTTGCCGATATTGCCGTGATGTATGGTTTGAATCTGGGGGATGAACCGCTGGATAAAAGTTTGAGAAACCTTGTCGAAGAGCAATTAGGTAGCACGCCAGTATTGGGAGACCATTTCGAGTGGCAAGGTTTGCATTGGATCGTCGCTGATGTTGTTGATCAGCAGGTCACTAAAGTCGGTATCCGATTGCCAAACGAAAAAAGTAAGTCTGACGATAAGACGTCAATCTAGTCGCTCATTTCCGTCAGCATAATCACGGCTTGCGTGCGGTTCTTTACACCGAGCTTACGGAAAATCGCTGTCATGTGCGCTTTTATGGTGGCTTCTGAAACATTCAATTCGTAAGCGATTTGCTTGTTCAGCAAGCCATCGGACAACATTCCCAACACTTTATATTGCTGCGGTGTTAGCGCAGCAATCTTTTCCGCTAAGTCATTACATGCCGCGTTATTGGTGATCAACCCTTCAGGGAAGTATGGGTCGCCATTCAGCACTTGATTGAGCGCGTTCACTAATTCGCGCATGTCGCTGGACTTGGGAATAAAACCAAATGCACCATGGCTTTTCACCTGCGTCACGATCGCCGGCTCTTCACTCGCTGAAACGACGACGATAGGTAAATCTGGATGCTCTGCTCGCAAATGAATCAAGCCAGACATACCATTTGCTCCTGGCATTTTGAGGTCCAATAGCACTAAATCTGGCTCTTCCTCTCGTTCTAACAAAGCCAGAAGTGCGTCGAGTGAGTCCGCTTCCAGCAAATTTGCACCACTAATAGCCATGTGGATAGATTGAAACAAGGCATTCCGGAAGAGTGGGTGATCATCTGCAATAATGATGGTGTAGGTCGAATCCATGACGTTAAACACTTTTGACTATTTCGTTAAATTTATTATTGTCCAGCTTTGAGAGAGTGGACAATATTTATTCGCTAAAAGTCTGAACCAAATCGACTTTTATTAGGAAAATTGCATATAAACGCAATGTTCTTATTCAAATCTGAGCAATAAAAAACGCCAGTGGACATCACTGGCGTTTGAATATCTGGTTATCAGAACTGCTTGATATGCTCTAAGAAAGGCTCGGCTTGCATGAATCCCGTCAAACGAGCGTTTGAAACGTGTTCACCACTGGCATCCCAAAACTCAATTGTTGGTAAACCAAGCACACTCATGTGCTTCAGTAGTTCGATGTCTTGCACTTGGTTTTTGGTCACGTCCGCTTGCAGAAGAATGAAGTCTTGCAGTTTGGCTTCGACGCTTGGGTCATGGAAGGTGTACTTTTCAAACTCTTTACATGCTACACACCAATCGGCGTAGAAATCGAGCATGACGGGTTTACCTGCCGCTTTCGCAAGTGCCAGTTGTTCTTCAAGATCCGCCACGTTAGCAATGCGAGTAAAGCTAACAGTGGCTTGCTGAGTTTGTGTTGTGCTGTTGCCAAACCAGTAATTTAAGATAGGTTGTGCTGAGGCTAGCAAACCTAAGACGGCGATTATGCCCACGGCACTTTGTTTCCAGCCACCAAACTCTAGACTGTTTTTGATGTGGTATAGCCAACCAAAAGCAGCAATACCCAGTGCTGACCACAGAATCGTTGACCACATTTCTGGCATGATGCGTTCTAGTAAGAAGATAGGTGCGGCAAGCAGAATAAAGCCGAAGAGTGTTTTCACACGGTCCATCCAACCACCTGCTTTTGGTAGCAACTTGTTGCCAAATACCGCTACAAGGATCAGCGGAATACCCATGCCCATCGCTAGCGCGTAAAGGGCGACCCCACCGGTGAGTAAGTCGCCACTTTGTGCTACGTAAAGTAGCGCACCAGATAGAGGTGCCGTGGTACATGGTGAGCACACCAAGCCAGATATTGCCCCCATTGCAAACACGCCAGCACTGCTGCCGCCTTGCTGTTTGTTGCTGAGGTTGTTTAACCACGTTTGAACGCTGCTTGGTAGCTGTAATGAGTACAGACCAAACATAGACAAAGCGAGTGCGATGAACAGTACGCTCAAGCCAATCAGCACATAAGGGTGTTGCATTGCCGCTTGGAACTGCATACCTGCAGATGCCACCACAAGGCCGAGTAGGGTGTAAGTCAGCGCCATGCCTTGCACGTAGACGAATGACAAGCCTAGCGCACGGCGTTGGCTTAGTTTGCCACTGCCAAGTACTATGCTGGTCAGAATTGGGTACATCGGCAGCACACAAGGTGTAAACGCCAAGCCCACACCAAGCGCTAAGAACAGAAGTGGTGTCCACCAGTTATCAGCAAGGTTGGCTGCAAGGCTATCTTGCTGTGTTACTGGCGCCGATGATGTGTCACCAGACGTAGATGATTGCGCCGCTGGTGGCGTTGCAGTTGGTGCCTGTTCTGCTTTTGATGCAGTTGTCGCCGTTGTTGAATCTGAGTTCGACGAAGTAAACGCGCTGATAGGAATCACGCGAGTTTCTGGCGGGTAACAGAAGCCTGCTTTCGCACAACCTTGGTATTGCACCACCACGCGCGCACCGTCTTGCCAATCATGCATTGGTACATTAACGAAGAGAGGTTGAGTATAGATATGCACGTCACCAAAGAATTCATCTTTATGCGGTGTGCCGTCTTCCATTTGCAGTTCGCCTAGCGATACTTTCTCACCAGCTACAGACAAGCGCTCTTGATATAGGTAGTACCCGTCACGTACCTGCCAATCGAGCATCAATTTGTCATCTTGCTGGTAGAAGTTAAATGGAAACGCCTGATCAACCGGAACAAAGCTGTCGCTGCTGCTACCAAAACTGTTGTTCTGGCTACTGTTAAACTGGTCTTTGCCAAATAAAGCTAAAGACGGAGTGGAAAAGGTAATGAGCCCTAAGAGTAAAACGGAAAGTAATGCGCGCATAAAAGAGTCAATTCATCTTAGATAATTGCCGTTAGTGTAACTCAATCAGACCCGGAGGCGAGTCAATAAGTTTCATGAAAATGAAGATTTATTGAGCATAAATCAAGACAACAGGGAATAAAAAAGGGAGCCGAAGCTCCCCGAGTAAGACTCTGTTTCTACTAGATCAGTAGACCACCGAATGCGAAGCCAAGTGCTACCGCAGAAGCGATGGTTACCACACCAGGTACAAAGAATGGGTGGTTGAATACGTACTTACCGATACGAGTTGAACCCGTGTCGTCCATCTCAACCGCGGCAAGTAGCGTTGGGTAAGTTGGCAGCACGAATAGCGCACTTACTGCTGCGAAAGATGCAACTGCGGTAAGTGGTGCGACACCGATGGCTAGTGCTGCTGGCATCAGCGCAACAGTGGTTGCACCTTGTGAGTAAAGCAGCATTGAAGCGAAGAATAGAACAAGTGCTAGCATCCATGGGTAGTCTGCTAGTAGCGCACCAGCCACTTCTTTGATGCCGTCAACGTGCGCGTTAACGAACGTAGAACCTAGCCATGCCACACCAAGAACACACACACACGCTGTCATACCAGAGCGGAATGTTGCTGCGGCTGGGATTTTGCCAGCATCGATTTTACAGCTCATTACGATAGCTGCCGCAGCTGCTAGCATTACCGTCATGATAGCTTCGTTACGGCCTAGAGCAGGGTTCTCGATAAGACCCACAGAGCCAGAAATTGCTGCTGCGTAACACACGACAAATGCGATTGCGCCTAGGAAGATGAAGGTTGCTTTCTTCGCTGTTGGTAGGATTTCGCGTTTTGCTTCTGTATTTAGCTTGATTAAGCCTTTTTCTAGACGCTCTTGGTATTCAGCATCGTCTTTTAGCTCACAGCCCATGAAGTTCGCCACGAACGCACCGATCATGCACGCGATGAACGTCGTTGGGATACAGATTGCTAGTAGTGTTAGGTAGTCAACGCCAAATGGATGCAGCATTGCCGCGAACGCTACAACAGCCGCTGAGATTGGTGATGCGGTGATAGCGATTTGCGATGCTACGACCGCGATAGACAGTGGACGAGAAGGGCGCACGCCTTGGCCTTTCGCTACTTCTGCAATCACTGGCAAAGTAGAGAATGCCGTGTGGCCAGTACCCGCCATTAATGTCATTAGGTAAGTTACGATAGGCGCATAAAAGGTGATGCGCTCAGGATGCTTGCGCAAAAAGTTTTCAGCAACTTGCACCATCCAGTCTAAACCACCAGCGACTTGCATTGCTGCGATAGCGGTGATTACAGACATGATGATCAAAATTACGTCAACGGGAATGTAAGCTTGGCTTGTTGGTACGCCCAAGATCAAAGACAACGCAATGACCCCAGCACCACCGGCAAAACCAATGCCGATACCACCGATTCTTGCCCCCAAATAGATGAAGAGCAGAACCACGAAGAGTTCGACCATGACCATATTGATACCTCTTTAGTTTTTTATTTGATTCTGATTTTTTGAACACTCAGGAACAGGAGTAAATGCTCAGAGAATGAGAACCTAGTGGTTTAGCGGCAATAAAAGCATATAAAAAATGTGGTTAACCGTATGAGAGCCTAAAAAAGGGGCCTGAGTGGCCCCCTTCGGATTCGTTATTACTCGTAACGTTTTGCTTTGTAAGTAGGATGCATGAAGTTTTCTACTGACAAGATTTCATCAAGCTCCTCTGCTGTAAGCAGACCGCGCTCTAGCACGACTTCACGAACACTCTTACCAGTTTCTGCACAAATCTTACCTACGATGTCACCTTCGTGGTGGCCGATGTATGGGTTTAGGTAAGTGACGATACCGATAGAGTTGTAAACGTAGTTTTCGCAAACTTCTTTGTTCACAGTGATGCCGTCGATACATTTATCACGTAGGTTCACACACGCGTTGTGTAGTAGAGAGATAGACTCAAACACACTTTGTGCGATCACAGGTTCCATAACGTTTAGCTGTAGCTGACCGCCTTCTGCTGCGAAAGAAACCGTGTTGTCGTTACCGAGAACTTTGAAGCAAACTTGGTTTACTACTTCTGGGATAACTGGGTTTACTTTAGCTGGCATGATTGAAGAGCCTGCTTGCATTTCAGGTAGGTTCAATTCATTTAGACCCGCACGAGGACCAGAAGAAAGTAGACGAAGGTCGTTACAGATCTTCGATAGTTTCACTGCTAGGCGTTTTAGCGCGCCGTGAGTCATTACGTATGCACCACAGTCAGACGTTGCTTCGATAAGGTCTTCTGCTGCAACAACGTCAAGGCCTGTTACTTCCGCTAGGTGTTTTACTGCAAGCGCTTGGTAGCCAGTTGGTGTATTTAGACCAGTACCGATTGCGGTTGCGCCTAGGTTGATTTCTAGGAGGAGTTTAGATGTGTAATCTAGAGCACGAATCTCTTCGTTTAGTGTTACCGCCCACGCATGGAACTCTTGACCTACTGTCATTGGTACTGCGTCTTGAAGCTGAGTACGGCCCATTTTCAGTACATCTTTAAACTCAACGGCTTTAAGTTCGAATGCGCCTTTTAGGTACTCAATTGCTTCCATTAGCTTGTGTACGCTGTTGTATACTGCAATACGGAAACCTGTTGGGTACGCACAGTTGGTTGATTGGCTCTTGTTTACATGGTCATTTGGGTTAACAAATTCGTATTGGCCTTTCTCTTTACCCATCAACTCAAGCGCGACGTTTGCGATCACTTCGTTCGTGTTCATGTTAACTGAAGTGCCTGCACCGCCTTGGAATACGTCTGATGGGAACTGATCCATACACTTGCCAGTTTCTAGGATCAAATCACACGCTTCGATGATGTAGTTTGCAACGTCTTTTGGAATAGCGCCAAGTTCTTTGTTTGCTAACGCTGCTGCTTTTTTGGTCATTACCATGCCGCGTACAAATTCTGGTACGTCAGAGATGGTCATATTAGAGATGTTGAAGTTCTCGATCGCACGTAGCGTATGAATACCGTAGTACGCATCTGCAGGGACATGACGTTGACCTAATAGATCTTCTTCAATACGAGTGGCTGGGTTTGCTGTTTTTGGAGTATCAGATAGGGTAGCCATAGCAGGATCCTTAGATAATAATTCTGATAATAAAGTTATTTATTAGCCATTTCTGCAATCTAGAATCCATTCATCAGAATTTTTGGCTGGAAAATCCGTCCTGACTTATGTGGCACATGATACTGCACCTAGCGCATAAAAATAGTAACTAGATCACCTTTTTCGTTTTTCATGAGTCAATAATTTGCAAAGTATGAACGGGTTATTAATAACCCTTTATGGGTACTCGATTTTCCTCGACAAACATGAGTTTTTAGAGTTCGAAATTAGCACTTTAAAAGCACGAAAAAATCGGTATGCAATTGAATGAAACGCGCTCCCGCTACTTTGTCTAAAAGAGAAGGAGACCAGTATGAACACGCTTTTTTACAACGATTCGTTTGAGCTTAGTCTGCTTTTACCATTACACTGAATTAAACAAAGGAGGGCGTGTGTTTCCTATCTTATTATTAGCGTTTATTTTTGTTCCGATCATTGAAATCGGCTTATTTATTCAGGTGGGCGGCTTTTTAGGTTTATGGCCGACCATTGCACTAGTCTTAATCACGGCATTTGTTGGTGCATCGTTGGTTCGTAGCCAAGGTATACAAACACTGATGTCAGTACAGGGGCGTCTTGAACAAGGTGAAATTCCAGCCCAGCAAATTTTTGAAGGCGTAATGCTAGCGGTGGCTGGCGTGCTACTGTTAACCCCGGGCTTTATGACCGATGCCCTTGGTATGTTGGTGTTGCTTCCTGCGCCACGCGCCGCGATAGCTAAATACTTGATGAGCAAAATGGTGGTGAAAACCATGCATGGCGGTGGCTTCCAAGGTGGTTTCTCTAACCAGGGGCCATTTGAGCAAGACCCGTTCCGTCGTGACCCATTTGATTCCCAGTCAGATAATGGCAATACCTTCGAAGGGGAATACGAGCGTAAAGACGATGATGATCGCAACAAGCTCAACTGATTGAGTTAGTCAGAAAAGAAAACAAAAGGGCGCACCAAGCGCCCTTTTCTGTATTTGGAATTCGTGCTGCTTACAATGCGCCTTCAAAGCCCATTTGACGCCATGCTTCAAAAGCAATGATCGCAACGGCATTCGAAAGGTTTAGGCTGCGCGCATCTGGCATCATTGGAATGCGAATACGCTGATCCATTGGCAAGCTATCGATGATTTCAGCAGGCAAACCACGAGTTTCTGGACCAAACATCAAAACATCACCCGTTTGGTATTGTGCATCAACGTGGTGACCTGTGGTTTTGGTGGTGCAGGCAAACAATCGGTAGTTACCTTGTTTCTCTTTCTCTAAATATTCTAAGAACGCTTGATAGTTTTTATGACGCGTTACGCGAGCTAAATCATGGTAATCCAAACCAGCGCGGCGGACTTTTTTCTCTTCAAGATCGAAACCCAGAGGTTCAATTAAGTGAAGGTTTGCACCGCAGTTGGCGCATAGTCGAATGATGTTGCCGGTGTTCGGCGCGATTTCTGGTTCGTATAAAGCGATATCAAACATGGTATTGAAATAGAGTTGGTCAAAGAGAGGGGCAGTATATACCCAAGTCACCGAGAGATGCGAGATTCAGCAAAATTGACCTGGGTATGAAAGCAGGCATTAGCGCGGATGTTAATACCGTAAGTAGTGATGCTCTTTATAAGAGAGCGTGAGCATAGTTTTCTTCAACTGCTCGCCAGTTGACGACGTTCCACCACGCATCAATATATTCTGGGCGACGGTTTTGGTAACTGATGTAATACGCGTGCTCCCACACGTCTAATGCGAGGATTGGTTCACCGCGCACATCCACTACATCCATCAGAGGGTTGTCTTGATTACTGGTGGACGTAATGTGAATCTCACCATCTTTTACGATCAGCCATGCAAAGCCAGACCCAAAGGTATTGATGGCAGCTTGGGCAAACGCCTCTTTAAATTGCGCAAAGCTACCAAATTTATCGTTAATTGCTTGAGCAAGCGCGCCTTGAGGCTCTCCGCCACCGTTTGGTGACATGCAATTCCAATAAATGATGTGGTTGTAATAGCCGCCACCATTATTACGTACTGCTGGACTGAGCTTAGAGATATTGTCAAAGATCTCGTCTAATGACTGAGTTTCGAGCTCGCTCCCTTCAACGGCATTTACAAACTTATCAAAGTACGTCTTGTGGTGTTTGCTGTAATGCACTTCCATGGTTTTCGCGTCGATGTACGGCTCTAGTGAATCGTACGGGTAAGGCAGAGCGGGAAATGTATGTGACATAGTAAATCCTCCTTAATTGGAAAATTTACTTTAATGCTAACGATAATTATTATCAACTTTGATCTTTGTAAGGGTATTCTAAGAAGCCTCACCAATTTCTAAAGTGAGGGTGGGGCTGTTAATCACTCACTCTAGAAATATGGTGCGAATTATTGTTAGTTCATCAAATTGAGACTAACAATTGATCGGTAAGGTGATACTCATACGCAATCCGCCTAAAGGACTTCGGCTGGCTGCGATCGTGCCACTGTGCTGGCGAATGGCACTTTCGGTAATGGTTAGGCCGAGACCTGTGCCGCCAGAGTGGCGATCGCGTGCCGTGGAAACGCGATAGAACGGGCGAAAAATCGCGGCCAGTTCCTCTTCTGGTACACCTTCTCCATTATCGTCAACCGTGATACGAAGCGTATCGTCATCGGCTTTGATGTCGATTTGTACCTCATCTTTTCCGTAGTAAATGGCGTTACGAACGATATTTTCCACCGCACTCATCAGCAGTTTAGGGTTACCGGAAATATTGCGCTTAGGTAATTCTGAATAGTGTAGCTGTTTGCCCATTTGCTCTGCTTCAAACTGCGCATCTTTAATGATTTCTTCCCATAAACTTTCTAGTGGCTGTGTTTCGCGAGTCATATGACTGTTCGCCTGCATGCGAGAAAGCTCTAATAGTTCGCTGATCATCTGTTCCAAGCGCTGCGCTTCGGTATCGATACGAGTCAGTTCTGGGCTTTCGCCTTGTTTACGCGTCGCTAATGCGCTTGCCATGCGCAGACGAGTTAAAGGTGAGCGCAGCTCGTGAGAGATATCGGATAGCAAACGTTGTTGTCCTGAAATCATTTGATTAACCGCTTCGACCATCTGGTTGAAGCTGCTGCCTGCTTGACGAAATTCCGCCGTACCTTTTTCTAAATTTGGGTCTGTGACAAATTCACCTTTCGCTACACGTTGAGCAGCGGCTTCAAGACGACGTGCAGGCTGACTCAAAGCCCAAGCAAGCCATAACAGCAATGGTGTACTAACCAACATGACCGCAAGCAAGAGCTGGAATGGGTGATCAAACAGACGCAGGAGTAGAGGTGGTGGCTCATTCCATTTGAAACCCACGTACATCAAGATATCGGAACCTGCCAAAGTGATAGGAATTGGGCCCGCAATCATGTATCGACCATACAGCTTCTGCTTTGGATTATTGTAATCTTCGATACTGGTGACAAAGTTTTGCATGGCACGCAATTGAAAATTGCTGCGTTTTTCTGTCGTAAGAACATTACCGCTGTAGTCAGAAAAAAACACTCGTGGGCGAGGGTCGTGCTTGCCGTGGCGGTTGCCCTCGATACGAAAAAGTATGCGGCCTAAATCAGTTTGCTGGCTGTATTTTTGTTGGATTGAGTCACGCGTTTCTACCATACGTTTGTAGTGTTCTTCTGGAATATCGCGAGCTTTGCGTGGGTCCAAATGTGGCAGTGATAGCACGGCTATCAATACTAATAACATGGTGAACCAAAAAATGGCAAAGATGCGTCCATACAGGCTATTGATGTTTGGCAGTTTGATGCGTGATAGGCGCATTAATCCTCCTCAAGCAGCATGTAGCCACGACCACGCAGGGTTTTAATTCGCGGCTTGCCATTGCTTTGATCTGGTAATTTTTTACGTAAGTTCGAGACATGCATATCGATAGCGCGATCAAAAGCAGCGAGTCGTTTACCAAGCACATCTAAGCTCAGTGTCTCTTTGGTCAGCACTTGTCCTGGGTTTTGTACGAAGTGGGTGAGTAGCGCAAACTCGGTTGCTGTGAGATCGAGTAACTGTTGCTCACAATACGCTTCTTGCTTACCGGGATAGAGGCGGATTTCTTGATACTCAATGCAATCGCTGTTTTTGGTATTTTTTTGTGTGCTGCTAGTGCGGCGTAAAATCGCGCGGATTCGCGCTAACAGCTCTCGGTCACTAAAAGGTTTTGGTAAATAATCATCCGCGCCCAGTTCCAAGCCGATCACGCGATCAATTTCTTCCCCTTTAGCGGTCAGCATCAAGACGGGAGTTTCCCAATTTTCACGTAAGCGTTTCAGCGTTTCCATGCCATTGAGTTTTGGCATCATGACATCCAACAAAATCAAATCAATCTTATCATTGATCGCGGCTAAGCCGGCTTCACCGTCATTTGCTTCGCTGACGTCAAACCCTTCGAAACTGAGTACTTCTTTTAATAAGCTGGTTAGCTCGATATCGTCATCGATTAAAAGAATGTTTGCCATGGGGGCACCTATAGTAAGTTACCGATAGCCTAATATTACATTGGAATGATGCGCAACGAAGAGGAGAAAAATCACTCTTTACGATTCTTTACGCTCCCTATACGTCGCTTTACCTAGCGGGTCGTATTCTATACTCAAGCGCTGTGAGAACAGCTCAGAAGAACCACTCACCTGTGTAAGGAATCGTATTATGAAGTCTGCAAAAAAACTTGTGTTAGCTGCTGTTGTTCTACCTCTTACTCTTGGCGCCGCAAGCGCATTCGCTTACGGTGGTAAAAACCATCATAAAGGTCCTCGTGACGAATGCGGCATGGGTATGGACCGAGGTGTCATGCGTCAACTAGACCTGACTGATGCACAAAAAGATCAGCTAAAAGAAATGCGTGAAGCAAACAAAGCAGAAATGAAAGCAAAATTCGCTGATGGCAAAGAAGCACGTATGGCTGAGCGTCAAGCGCATCACGCAAAAGTGCAATCGCTTTTGCTGGCGGATAATTTTGATGAAGCTCAAGCTACCGAGTTAGCAAAAGAGATGGTTGAGCGCCAAACGGAACGTCGCGTGCAAATGCTAGAAAGAAAGCACCAAATGCTTAGCGTATTAACACCTGAGCAGAAAGCGAAATTTGTTGAGCTACAAAATGAACGTATGCAAGAGTGTGGCGACAGAATGCACAAGCGCATGGAAAAGTCGCGCAATAATTAAGTCATGAATTGATGTTATATAAAGAGGCAGCCATTGGTTGCCTCTTTTTGATCTGGTTATTTCATGGTCATTCAATATACTCAACGTATGGTTTTAGTTAACTCTTTGATTATGAAACAGCAATACGCACGTTTAGTTACGACCGCCGCTTGGACTGCAACCATTGTGGCGACGCTTCTTCTGATAGTAAAAGTCATCACGTGGTGGGTAACCGGCTCAGTGAGCTTATTGGCGTCATTGATTGACTCCATGTTAGATATCGCGGCTTCGGTTGTGAATCTTGTGGTGGTTCGTTACGCCTTACAACCGGCAGACCGCGAACATACGTTTGGACATGGTAAAGCTGAGTCCTTAGCGGCCCTAGCCCAAGCAATGTTTATTTCGGGCTCGGCAGTATTTTTGATTCTTAACGGGATTGACCGATTTTTCCGCCCACATGCTTTACACGCACCGGAGTTAGGTGTGTATGTATCGCTGTTTGCGATTGTGGTCACACTTGGCTTGGTGATGTTCCAAAAACATGTGGTTCGCGTGACGGGGAGCCAAGCAATAGCGGCGGATTCTCTGCATTATCAGACTGACTTGTATATGAATGCTGCGATCATGGTGGCTCTGGGGCTCAGTTATTTTGGAGTGACTCAAGCGGATGCTGTGTTTGCGATTGGTATTGGTGTCTTCATTCTTTATAGCGCTTTCAAAATGGTCAGCGAAGCGATTCAAACCTTACTTGATAGAAAGTTGCCCGATGAAGAACTTGAGCAAATTAACCAAGCTTGTTTGAGCGTAAAAGGGGTATTGGGTGTGCATCAGTTACGCACGCGAATGTCAGGACCGACGCGCTTTATACAGTTGCATTTAGAGCTAGACGATAACTTACGATTAATTGAGGCGCATTACATCGCTGATAAAGTGGAAGATAATTTATTGGCTCTGTTTCCTGATGCGGATGTATTGATCCATCAAGATCCATTGTCTGTCGTTTTCGGACCAGAGAAAGAGCAGAAAGCGCAAGATTGGTAGGCTTGAAAAATCCATCAGTGCCCGACGACAAACAGGTACTTATTGACTATCTTTCCATCAATACTTATTAAGATTCGTGATCCTGATATGAATCAACAAAGTTTCATAGAGAAACTGTAATACTCTTACATAAGTAGAAAAGTTACATAAAAAAGTGCGTTTTCATTGGTAATCCTGTAGAGGAAATGTAACATAACGCACAGTTCTGGATTATGCAGGTTGCTTGGTAACAAGGGGCCTAAAAGAAAATTAAATAATTGATTGCCAAAGATCGAGGGTGAGCATGATTAAGAAGATCGGTGTTTTAACAAGTGGCGGTGACGCACCTGGTATGAACGCTGCGATACGCGGCGTAGTACGTACAGCACTATCCGAAGGATTGGAAGTATTCGGTGTGTACGACGGCTACCTAGGCCTATACGAAGGCCGCATCGAGAAGCTAGATCGTTCTAGCGTTTCAGATGTGATCAACAAAGGTGGTACGTTCCTAGGTTCTGCACGTTTCCCTGAATTTAAACAAGTGGAAGTTCGTGAAAAAGCGATTGAGAACCTGAAAAAACATGGTATCGATGCACTAGTGGTAATCGGTGGTGATGGTTCGTACATGGGTGCGAAGAAACTGACTGAAATGGGTTACCCATGTATCGGTCTTCCGGGCACAATCGACAACGATATCGCAGGTACGGATTACACTGTGGGCTACCTAAGTGCACTAAACACCGTTATCGATGCAATCGACCGTCTACGTGATACTTCTTCATCTCACCAACGCATTTCAATTGTAGAAATCATGGGCCGTCACTGTGGTGATTTGACTCTGATGTCTGCAATTGCGGGCGGTTGTGAATACATCATCACTCCGGAAACTGGTCTAGACAAAGACAAGCTGATCAGCAACATCCAAGATGGTATCGCTAAAGGTAAGAAACACGCGATCATCGCGCTTACTGAGCTAATGATGGATGCTAATGAACTAGCTCGTGACATCGAAGCCGCGACAGGTCGTGAAACTCGTGCAACAGTACTTGGTCACATCCAACGTGGTGGTCGTCCAACTGCATTTGACCGCGTACTAGCATCTCGTATGGGTAACTACGCTGTTCACCTATTGATTGAAGGTCATGGTGGTCGTTGTGTAGGTATCGTGAAAGAGCAACTTGTTCACCACGATATCATCGACGCAATCGAAAACATGAAGCGTCCAGTACGCAACGATCTATACAAAGTTGCTGAAGAGTTGTTCTAAGCAAGCTTGAAATAGATAAACAAAACCGCGGCTTTCCGCGGTTTTTTTGTATTTGAGAATCAACAAAAAGAAACTAGCGATAGACGAGTGTTAAGACACGCTGCTCTGCTCTATGAGCGTTAATTTTCGCTCGCGCAGCGCAAACAAGTAGCCCAGTAGCCCACCCAACGTATTCCCAACCGCGATACCGATAAACAAGCCTTCAATGCTGTAGATTTGGCTCCCGATCCACGCCGATGGCAAGGTAAAAATGAACAGCCGCATAAAGCTCCACTGGAATGCACGCAATGGCTTGTGCATCGCATTCAAGCCACTGACTAACATCATCACGATGCCTTGGAAGCCATAACTAAATGGCACCACCAGTAAATAATGCCAAAGCAGGTTTTTCACCGCATCTTCCTGAGAAAACAGCGCAGCCAGAGGAATGCTCAGTGGCACCATCATCAAGAAGATAAACCCTTGGAATACCACTGCAAAACGCATGCTAATAAATAAACCGGAAAAGGCTCGTTGCGGTTGTTTGGCTCCTAAATTTTGTGCCATAAACGGTGTGAGGGCAGAGGTCAGCGACATCAATACTAAAATCAATATAGACTCAATACGCTGCGCTGCGCCGTAAGCAGCAACCGCCGCCGTACCGTGGTTGGATAACAGCATCATCAGAATGGCACCGGACAACGGATTCATCGCGTTTGATAGCGCTGCAGGGGTACCAATTTTTAGTGTCTGTTGCCAGTCTTGTTTCAGCAAAGCCCATTGGGGTTGAGCAAGCAATTTTTCCCGTTTAATTAGCACATAGAATGAGCCACACAAAGCACCTAACCAGCTAAAGGCACTTGCTATGGCTGCGCCTTGAATGCCAAGTTCCGGAAAAGGGCCATAACCGAAAATCAACAATGGATCGAGCATGCCATTAATCAAACCAGCCAACATCATGACTTTTGCTGGTGTTTTTGTGTCGCCAGTAGCTCGGATAGCACTGTTGCCCGCCATTGGGATCACTAGCAGAGGAATGGTGAGATACCAGACCTGCATATATTGCTCAATAAGAGGGATGAGATCATCAGACGCACCAAGAAAACGAAACAATGGCGCAATGGTGGTAAAGCCAATAGAAGACGCGATAGCCACAAGTAACACGGCTAACAACAAACCGTGGGTGGTGAACCGAGCAGCTTGTGGTGCATGACCTTGCCCAAGCAAGCGACCAATATTGGTCGATAGTCCCATCCCAATCCCCATCGTAATGCAATTAACCGCAAAGGTGACAGGAAAGGTATAGCTGATAGCCGCTAGCGCTTGAGTGCCAAGCAACGAGATAAAAAACGTGTCCACCAAGTTAAACATCAAAATTGCGATCATGCCCATGGTCATGGGTACGGTCATTTTCCGCAGCGTTTCAGGAATGGGTGCGGTCAACAAACCATGCTTATCGGTCGCTTGGGGTTCCAGCTTGTTATTTTCCTGCATGTGTGACAACTATCTGGTGAGCAAACTGCAAGGATACAAGAAAGCGAGATGCCGAGCGAGTGAGCATTTCTAACGCAAACCGTTGCCTAGTTGTTCGTTATTTTAACTAAGTCACAAAAATTTTGTGCCACCCCCTTGGGATCGCTGCTTCGACCCCTTATATAGGGATCACGTGTCTGGGGCTACAGTCCCTAAGGACAATTATCAAATAAACATGGAAATTTTCAGGAGAGACGACCGATGAACATTCGTCCATTACATGACCGAGTTATCGTTGAACGTAAAGAAGTTGAATCTAAGTCTGCTGGTGGCATCGTTCTGACTGGTTCTGCTGCAGAAAAATCGACTCGCGGTGTTGTTCTAGCTGTGGGTAAAGGCCGCATCCTAGAAAACGGCACCGTACTGCCACTAGACGTTAAAGTCGGTGATACCGTTATCTTCGCTGAAGGTTACGGTACAAAAACTGAAAAAATCGACGGTAAAGAAGTGCTTGTCATGTCTGAAAACGACATCATGGCGATCGTTGAATAATAGCAATCATTGAGTAATTTTTTGCTCAGATTCAATTACGAAATTACACACAAAGAATTTTAGAAAGGAAATCAAAGATGGCTGCTAAAGACGTTAAATTTGGTAATGACGCACGAGTTAAAATGCTGGAAGGTGTAAACGTTCTGGCTGACGCAGTAAAAGTAACACTGGGTCCTAAAGGACGTAATGTCGTTCTAGACAAATCTTTTGGTGCACCAACTATCACGAAAGATGGTGTATCAGTAGCGCGTGAAATCGAGCTGGAAGATAAATTCCAGAACATGGGCGCACAAATGGTTAAAGAAGTTGCGTCTAAAGCAAACGACGCAGCGGGTGACGGTACAACAACAGCAACGGTACTAGCGCAATCTATCGTTAACGAAGGTCTAAAAGCAGTCGCAGCGGGCATGAACCCAATGGATCTTAAGCGTGGTATCGACAAAGCTGTTGCCGCGGCAGTTGAGCAACTAAAAGAGCTTTCTGTTGAATGTAACGACACAAAAGCGATCGCGCAGGTTGGTACTATCTCTGCAAACTCAGACGCAAGCGTAGGTAATATTATTGCAGAAGCAATGGAGCGTGTGGGTCGTGATGGCGTTATCACGGTTGAAGAAGGTCAGGCGCTACAAGACGAGTTAGACGTAGTAGAAGGTATGCAGTTCGACCGCGGTTACCTGTCTCCTTACTTCATCAACAACCAAGAATCAGGCAGTGTTGATCTAGAAAACCCATTCATTCTTCTAGTAGACAAGAAGATCTCAAACATTCGTGAGCTTCTTCCAACGCTAGAAGCTGTCGCGAAAGCATCTCGTCCACTGCTTATCATTGCAGAAGATGTAGAAGGCGAAGCGCTAGCAACATTGGTTGTGAACAACATGCGTGGCATCGTAAAAGTTGCAGCTGTGAAAGCACCTGGCTTCGGTGACCGTCGTAAAGCAATGCTACAAGACATCGCTATCCTAACTGGCGGTACTGTGATTTCTGAAGAGATCGGTCTAGAGCTAGAAAAAGTTGCACTAGAAGATCTAGGTCAAGCGAAGCGTGTTTCTATCACGAAAGAAAACACGACTATCATCGATGGTATCGGTGAAGAAGAGATGATCTCTGGCCGTGTTGCTCAGATTCGTCAACAAATCGAAGACGCAACTTCAGACTACGACAAAGAGAAACTACAAGAGCGCGTAGCTAAACTGGCTGGCGGTGTTGCAGTAATCAAAGTTGGTGCTGCGACTGAAGTTGAAATGAAAGAGAAGAAAGACCGTGTAGAAGATGCGCTAGCCGCAACTCGCGCAGCGGTTGAAGAAGGTGTTGTTGCTGGTGGTGGTGTTGCACTTATCCGCGCGGCATCTAAGATTGCTCACCTAACGGGTGACAACGAAGAACAAAACGTTGGTATCCGCGTTGCACTACGTGCAATGGAAGCGCCAATCCGTCAAATCACGAAGAACGCAGGTGAGGAAGACTCAGTTGTTGCGAACAACGTGAAAGCGGGTGAAGGTAGCTACGGCTACAACGCGGCAACAGGCGAATACGGCGACATGCTAGAAATGGGTATCCTAGATCCAACTAAAGTTACTCGTTCTGCACTACAATTCGCAGCATCGGTTGCAGGTCTGATGATCACTACTGAAGCGATGGTTACTGACCTACCGCAAAAAGACGCGCCAGCGATGCCTGACATGGGTGGCATGGGCGGTATGGGCGGCATGATGTAAGCCAGCTTATCTCATCGCTCTAAGGGAGCCCTTATAGCGGAAAGATAACCGACCAAACCTTTAAAAGTCGAGGCAGATGCCTCGACTTTTTTTATGCGTGTCACCTGAGAAACATGACGTTCTGGAGTGGCTTATCATGAGATTTTTGAGCGTAAAAAGCGCCATTTCAGAAGCAAAAAATCGAAGAGAAATATTTTTTCTTTTGAGTCAGATGGTTAAATCTGACCTATTGCTAACACTTTTTGAACGGGGACAGAGCAAAATCTGAACATTACACTATGTTGTAAATTGTTGCTTCCCATCATGGAGATGAAAATGAAAAAGCTTATGACGTCATTGGCGGTTGCAGCCGCTATCGCATCACCTGTTGCTTTTGCCGACAGTACACCTGTGATGTTCTCTACTATCGATAACACAAACGCACCCTCTAATTCTTCAGTAGGTGGCGTTCGTTTAGCTGTGCTGCATGGGCAGGTAAATGAGGTTAAAGGTGTCGACTTTTCACTGCTTGGTATGTCAGAAACGGATCGTACGACAGGTGTGAACTTCGGTCTGTTTTTTGGCGCAGCAAAAGTAAATCAAGAAATGAAAGGCGCGTCTTTAGGCTTAGTTAACTGGAACCAAGGTCAGACGACGGGTGTTAACTTGGGTGCTGTTAACATTACGAACAACGTAAAAGGCTTGAACTGGAGCGCGGTGAACTATTCTGAAGGCTACACCATGGCGGATGTGGGCTTAGCGAGTATCTCTAAGAAGTCTAATTTCCAGTTTGGTTTCTTCAACATGACCGATCAAATCGATGGCGTGCAAATTGGTCTTTTGAACTGTGCGGATAACGGTTTCTTCAAGTGTTTCCCACTCATCAACTTTTCTAAGTAATCCCTGAGAAAGTCAGAATCTTTATATACAGAAAGCCCTCGATGTTCGTCGAGGGCTTTTTAATTACAGATGGGATGAAGCGAGTTTCTCGGATCGTTAACTATTTAATTAATCGTGATGAAGTTTTGCGTTGTTGAATTCTTTGATGAACACCGCGGCGTAATGCTTTGATGTGGTTTTCTGCTTTATCCACACCTAACAACACGGTTAATGTCAGGAGAGTAATAACCACCGACTGCGTTAAATAACCCAAACCTATCATCAAACCTAAACCTGCTAGCACCCATATTACAGCCGCGGATGTTACGCCATGGATTTTTCCATCAAGTGTCATCATAACGCCAGCGCCTAAGAAGCCGACGCCAGTAATGATCTGACCAAGCACTCGTGCTTGATCAAGAGTATTTGGCGATAACGACACTGCCATCGACATAAACAGGTAGGTGCCTGAAATAATTAATATTGCTGTGCGAATGCCAACCGGTTTACCACGAGTTTGGCGCTCTATACCGATCATGAGCCCATTAATGGCGCAGCATAGTAGGGCAGGCCAACTGAATGGGCCAAGATCGAAAATTTGTTCGAATGCTGTATGCATCTTGACCTCCAAAAGTGCGGAGTATGCATAGACTTACCGTGCAAAGCGAACAAAAATAATCAATCTAGACGACAAATTTAATTGAGTGTCAGAGCTTATTCTAAATGCAAATCCAACGGCGTTTTACTTGGCCTGCCACCAACTTCTCGTGTGAGTTTTGGTACCAGATAACCCGATACACGCGTGATGAGTCCGCGCATAATAGCTTTCGCTTCTTCGTCCGAAATAAAGTAGTGCGCTGCGCCTTGCACCTTATCAAGAACGTGGAGGTAATAAGGCAAGATACCCGCGTCAAATAAGGCCTCACTTAACGCCACTTGAGCTTCTACCGAATCATTCACGCCTTTCAGCAGAACGCCTTGGTTTAGAAGCGTAACGCCCGCTCTTTTGAGCTTGAACATCTGTTCAGCAAATTCGTCATTGATTTCGTTGGCATGGTTGATGTGAGTGACGAGGATGATTTGTAACCTTGATGCTTGCAGAAGTTGGCATAGTTCATCAGTGACTCGAGCTGGAATCACCACAGGTAAACGGCTATGAATACGCAGACGTTTGATGTGAGGAATGTGAGCAATGTGCTCTAAAAGCCAATGAATCTCATCGTCTTTTGCCATTAATGGATCACCACCTGAGAAGATGACTTCGTTCAACTCTGGTTGTTGTGCCATGTACTCTAAGCACTTGGTCCAGGCTTGTTTCCCGCTTTTGTTCTCTTGATAAGGGAAGTGACGACGAAAACAGTAACGGCAATTTACCGCGCAGCCACCTTTGACAATCATCAGGGCGCGGTTGCGATACTTGTGTAGCAGGCCAGGGACTTCATTGTCCTGCTCTTCCAATGGATCATTGGAGTAACCCGGATGCACCTCAAATTCGTCGCTCAGTGGTAAAACCTGACGTAAAAGAGGGTCTTTAGGGTTGCCTTTCTCCATCCTATCGACAAAACTTTGCGGTACACGCTGTGCAAACAGCTTGCGCGCGGCAAACCCGTCTTGCCACGGTGAAGGATCAATTTCCAGTATTTCGAGCAATTTTGCAGGATCAGAGATCCCATTCGCCAACTGTTTGAGCCAGTTTTGCTCAACAGATTCGACTTTTCGGGTTATTATGTGCGGCATTGAATTTAGCTCTAAGAATGTAAGAGGAAAAAATGGCTACAGTTAGCACCAATGAATTTAAAGGCGGTCTTAAGTTAATGCTTGATAACGAGCCTTGTGTAATTCTGGAAAACGAATACGTTAAACCAGGTAAAGGCCAAGCGTTCAACCGTGTTAAAATTCGTAAACTTCTTTCTGGTAAAGTGCTAGAGAAAACATTCAAGTCTGGTGACACTTGTGAAGTGGCAGACGTAATGGATATCGACCTAGATTATCTATATTCAGACGGCGAATTCTACCACTTTATGAACAGTGAAACGTTTGAACAGATCGCAGCGGATGCAAAAGCGGTAGGTGAAAACGCTAAGTGGTTGGTAGAAAACAACACTTGTATGATCACTCTTTGGAACGGTAACCCAATTACTGTTACTCCACCAAACTTCGTTGAGCTAGAAGTTGTAGACACAGATCCAGGCCTGAAAGGTGATACTCAAGGTACTGGCGGTAAACCAGCGACGCTATCAACTGGCGCTGTTGTTCGTGTTCCTCTGTTCATCTCAATTGGTGAAGTGATTCGCGTAGATACTCGTACTGCTGAATACGTAGGTCGTGTGAAGTAAGCACTTTATATGATTGTTAGAAAGGTCGCTTCGGCGGCCTTTTTTATTGCCTGTGATTCTTCTCTTTTAATCCCTCTGCGTAAAACATCGATATCCTCCGCAAATTTTTGATGATTTTGTATTATTCGTAAAAATCTTATTTGTTCCATGAATCTGTCGATTATTCCTTAATGTAACATTTTGATACATTAGTACTTGTTGCTGAGTTGCATAGCAATCTGATTTTTATCGATTTAACTCAGTAACAATCCAAAAAAGGAGAACAAAATGGAAAGCAGAGGTTTAGGAAGGGGTTTAAAGGTGGAAGAAAGACGTCAGTTACTACATAAAGGATTAAAAGCAGCCGTATTTGGCGTACCGCTGTTGGCAATAGGCTTAACGATTAATAGCTCGGTGCTGATGACCGATGCGGGTTACAGCTACGTGCATCAGAATAATATTACTGGTGAGTTGGATGTGTTTACTGAACCTGGCATTCATTTTCGTATGCCATTTCTGTCCAAAATCACCAAGTATGACCAAGTGATCACCGTGTCATTCGGTAACAGCAAGGGCGAAGATTTTTATCAACGTCTTGATGCGATTCAGGTTCGATTTGCCGACACCTATATTGGTCAGATCCCCGTAACATTCCGCTTTAAGCTCAGTAATGACCCTGAAGCGGTGAAGAAGATGCATAAAGAGTTCCGCAACAACAGTAACTTGATCGATGCGCTGCTTGTAAAGAACGCACGTAACGTAACGGTGATTACCGCAACCCAATACACGGGTGAAGAGTTTTTCCAAGGTGGTTTGAACCAGTTCAAATCGAAACTTGGCGATCAGTTACGAGAGGGGATTTATCTAACAGAGCGACGTCAGGTTGAAGTGGAAGAGTTGGATCTTGCGCCTGTTGGGGTGAATCAAGCTAATCCGAACCAATTACAGCGCACCAATCAACTGGTATGGAAAACTGTGCCAGTCGTAGACAAAACCGGGCAACCAATTCGTCAAGACAATCCGTTACAACAATACGGTATTCAAGTGACGCAGGTGACCATTGGTGACCCGCAGCCAGAAAAGCAATTAGATCAGCTATTGGCAGATAAAAAGCGTTTAGTGGCGGATCGTATTCGCGCGATTCAGGAACAAGAAACGTCGAAAGCACAGGCAGAGACCGAGCAGTTACGCAAAGAGATTCAACGAACACGTGAGGTGCAAGACGCCCAGCGTGGTAAAGAACTCGCAATTATTGCTCAACAAAAAGAAGTGGAAGTGGCGCGTCAGATTGCAGAGCGTGAAATCGTTGAAGTGGAAAAAACCAAACGACTTGCTGAAGTCGAGAAGGAGAAAGAGCTAGCTATCGCAGAGGCTAACTTAGCGATTCAAAAAGCGAACGCACTTTCTGCTGAGTTTGAAGCGAAAGCGATATTAGCGAAAGGTCGCGCAGAATCTGAAGTCCTAAAAGGTAAGTATGCAGCGTTAGGAGCAAACCGTGAAGTTTACTTGGCAGAATTGAATCGAGACGTAGCGAACTCGCTGTACAACAATTTGCAAAACTTCCAAGTTCAGATGCCACAAAATTACATTGGTGGAAGTGACGAAACGGGCTTGAAAACAAACCTAGATGTGATTACTGGCTTTGGTGCTCTGGGTCTTATGGACCAGACAAAGAAGGTCGCACAGCAATAAGATCATGGGTGGTCAAAAGCTTAAAAAGCAAAAAGATCATGGGTAACCCAAAGCAATAAAAAAGCTGGCATTTAGCCAGCTTTTTCTTTTTTGGTCAGTGTGCCGTCCTAAATAAGGTTGACACTTTCCCCCCAAAAAAATTGGAGAGTGTTATGAAATCAACAACTAAAAGAA
>NZ_JAWOWP010000024.1:0-48905 GCF_033340555.1 Vibrio sp. 1069 | reverse complement strand
TGTTTTACCGTGGTCAACGTGGCCGATAGTACCAACGTTAACGTGCGGTTTCGTACGTTCAAATTTTTCTTTAGACACGATCGTGTTCCTTCCTAGTTATGATTCGTCGTGATCATTATTGATCGACGACGCGCCAGAAATTGTTATTTTATGCGCCAACGCCCGTTAGCGCAATATTTGGACGCCCTGATCTCGCAAAAAGTCGTAAACTTTTTGCAGTTCAATCGTCAATTAGTAACCACGCTCTGCAATAATTTTATCTGCGAAGTTTTTCGGCACTTCAGCGTACTCGTGAAACTCCATAGAGTAAGACGCACGGCCTTGAGTTGCAGAACGTAGATCAGTTGCGTAACCGAACATTTCGGATAGTGGTACTTGAGCACGGATGATCTTAAGACCAGCCACACCTTCGTCCATGCCTTCAATGATACCGCGACGACGGTTTAGGTCACCAACAACGTCACCCATCCAGTCTTCCGGAGTGGTTACTTCGACATTCATCATAGGTTCTAGAATCACAGGTTGTGCTTCTAGTGCACCTTTCTTGAATGCCATCGAGCCAGCGATCTTAAACGCCATCTCGCTTGAGTCTACATCGTGGTAAGAACCATCAAATAGTGTAGCTTTAATATCTAGTACAGGGTAACCCGCTAGAACACCACTATTCATTTGCTCTTCGATACCTTTCGATACCGAACTGATGTATTCCTTAGGAATCACACCGCCCACGATTTCGTCTACGAATACGAAACCTTCACCAGGCTCAGAAGGCTCAAGTTTGACCCAAACATGACCGTATTGACCACGACCACCTGATTGACGAACAAACTTACCTTCAACTTCCGCTTTACCACGAATGGTTTCACGGTAAGCAACCTGAGGTTTACCAACGTTACAATCAACGCTGAATTCACGCTTCATACGATCAACGATAATGTCTAGGTGAAGTTCACCCATACCTGAGATCAGAGTCTGACCTGATTCGTCGTCCGTTTCCACGCGGAATGATGGATCTTCCGCTGCTAGTTTACCTAGCGCGATAGCCATTTTCTCTTGGTCTGCCTTAGAACGAGGCTCTACAGCAATCTGAATAACTGGTTCAGGGAACTCCATGCGTTCTAGAATCACTTTGTGGTTCTGATCACACAGTGTGTCACCTGTTGTTACGTCTTTCAGACCGATAGCAGCTGCAATATCACCAGCGCGAACTTCTTTCACTTCTTCACGCTTATTCGCATGCATCTGAACGATACGACCGAAACGCTCTTTCTTCTCTTTTACTGAGTTGTAAACAGCGTCACCCGAGTTTACAACACCGGAGTAAACACGCATGAAAGTTAGCGTGCCCACGAATGGGTCAGTCGCAATCTTAAACGCTAGCGCTGAGAAAGGTTCGTTGTCGTCAGCATGACGCTCAACTTCATTTTCTCTTTCGTCGACACCTTTAATTGCAGGTACGTCAACAGGCGATGGCAAGAACTCAACTACTGCATCCAGTACCGCTTGAACACCTTTGTTCTTGAACGCACTACCACAAGTAGCCAGTACGATTTCGTTATTTAGTGTGCGAGTACGTAGAGCTTGTTTGAGCTCAGCTTCAGTCAATTCACCTTCTTCAAGGTACTTGTCCATCAGCTCTTCGCTAGCTTCAGCAGCGGATTCAACCATGTGGTTGCGCCACTCTTCAGCAAGTTCAATCATGTCAGCCGGGATGTCTTCGTAAGTAAACGAAGTGCCTTGATCGGCATCATTCCAGTTGATCATTTTCATCTTGATAAGGTCGATGACACCTCTGAACTCATCTTCCGCACCAACGTTCAGCTGGATTGGAACAGGAGTCGCACCAAGACGATTCTTAATTTGGTTCACAACGCGTAGGAAGTCTGCGCCCGCACGGTCCATCTTGTTTACAAATACCAAACGTGGAACGTGGTATTTGTCTGCTTGACGCCATACAGTTTCAGACTGAGGTTCAACACCAGATGAGCCACAGAACACAACCACAGCACCATCAAGTACACGAAGAGAACGCTCTACTTCGATAGTAAAGTCAACGTGTCCAGGGGTATCAATGATGTTTACGCGATGCTCAGGGAACTGTGCTTCCATACCACGCCAGAATGTAGTAGTCGCAGCGGATGTGATAGTGATACCACGCTCCTGCTCCTGCTCCATCCAGTCCATGGTTGCTGCACCATCGTGAACTTCGCCGATTTTGTGAGAAAGGCCAGTGTAGAACAGAATACGCTCAGTTGTGGTTGTTTTTCCTGCATCTACGTGAGCACAGATACCGATATTACGGTATAGCTCAATAGGAGTTTTACGAGCCACGATTGTATCCTCTTACTAAGGTGTACCTTAGAGTATAGAAAAGTGCTGCGAGAGAACCTCGCAGCACAGAAGGTATTACCAACGGTAATGAGCGAACGCTTTGTTTGCGTCAGCCATGCGGTGAACGTCTTCACGTTTCTTAACCGCAGTACCTTTGTTCTCAGACGCGTCTAGCATTTCAGCAGCTAGGCGTTGAGCCATAGATTTTTCACCACGCTTGCGCGCAGCTTCAACCAACCAACGCATAGCAAGTGCGTTACGGCGAACCGGACGTACTTCTACAGGTACTTGGTAAGTTGAACCACCAACACGGCGAGATTTAACCTCTACCGCTGGGCGAACGTTTTCAAGAGCTTCTTCAAAAATAGCTAAGTGGTCTTTACCAGACTTTTCAGCCATAGCATCTAGTGCAGTGTAAACGATTTTCTCTGCAGTAGATTTTTTACCGTCAACCATTAGGATGTTAACGAATTTTGCCAGCAATTCAGATTTGAATTTTGGATCTGGAAGGATCTTACGCTGACCAATGACGCGACGACGTGGCATGGATTTATCTCCGTTGTCTTCTTCAGGTTTTATCCAAAACTTTTCAGTTTTTTCAAAAAATTAAAAATAATTTAGTGTTTGGCCTTACTTAACGGAATCCATTAAGACTTAGGACGCTTCACACCGTACTTAGAACGACCTTGTTTACGGTCATTTACGCCAGCACAGTCTAGTGCGCCGCGAACAGTGTGGTAACGCACACCTGGAAGGTCTTTAACACGACCACCACGGATTAGAACAACTGAGTGCTCTTGAAGGTTGTGACCTTCACCGCCGATGTACGATGTAACTTCGAAGCCGTTTGTCAGACGTACACGACAAACTTTACGAAGTGCTGAGTTAGGTTTTTTAGGTGTAGTAGTGTAAACACGAGTACATACACCACGTTTTTGTGGGCACGCTTCTAGTGCAGGCACGTTGCTTTTAACAACTTGCTTTGCACGTGGCTTACGTACCAACTGGTTAATAGTTGCCATTAACTAGCTCCTGATTTACTTGAAAGTAAGCTTTGTGAAAAATCTATCCCCAACTGCCAATGCAGTTAGGGACGCAAAATTCTATGCAGCAGTGAGAGGTGTGTCAAGAAATATACGGATCTTTTTTGTTCAATTAGAACAATTCATCCGTAAAGCTTTGTCGACAGCAAATCTTGTTCAATCCCAAGTTAGGGATTTATCCTGTTTTGCTGTTAGTTCAACGAAGCCTGAGTAATTCACAATCGTCAGCGATGGACTGATACGATTTGCAATACCGCGAGCTTGCGCATCGCTCTCTAACACAAATACGCTGCGGTTTTTTAGATGGGAAAATGCTTTATGTTGCGAGTTAGCAGCGTACACTGCATCTTCTATAAGTAAGATGTCATCCTGTTCACTGCATAAGGGCATGGCGTCTTCTAGAGCAGAGACTGTTTTTATGATGTGTAACATACCTTCCTCAAAAAGACAGTAGCTTGCCAGCGTGTTGTAACTTATCTTTGAGCTGTTCTGAGCTTAACGCTTGGGCTTCAATGACTAAATCCGCTTGCGCCAAACCTCGCTGGGTTAACGACTCTGAACACACAAAGACTTGTTCGATGTCGTATAAATCGAAAAGCTTTAACATCGGCGCGTAATCTTTACTCAAAATATTGTTGGGGTCTTGTCCGAGTAGAAGCTGGTATACCCCGTCACCCATGAAAATGACGCTGATATCTTCACAGTAAGCCGACGCAGCTAACAGTGCATCCACACCTTCACGACCAGCTGCACAGCCATGTGGCGCACTACGAAATAGATAAGTTAACTGACTCAAAACTGTACCACTCTGTCTTGGGTTAACATCGCTTCAGCTAGGCTACCTAAGCCTGCTTGTTCAAAACCATCGGCTAGATTGTTCTGAACCAAACCATGTTGATTCGCTTCTTCTTCACTTACAATCCCGCGACGCAAAGCGGCCGCGACACAAGTTTCTAGGCGAACACCATGCTCTTTAGCCAAAGACTGCCACGCCTTATTGAGATCAAATTCATCGTTGGCTGGCACACTCAAAGCAGTACCATTAGTCACACCATCTTGATAAAAGAAGACGCTCACTAGCTGATGGCCTTGCTCTATCACCGCTTTGGCGAACTGATAAGCACTGCGCGCTGACTGGCTGCCATAAACGGGACCATTCACCACTAACGTGTAAGTCAGTTTACTCACCTTTCATCATCCTCGGTTTTACGTTGACGAATGTACAAGTAAACGGTGTGTTTTGAAATATTAAGGCGATCCGCGACACGGTTGATGGCATCTTTAATATCGAAGATACCTTTGTCGTACAACTCCATCACGATCTGGCGATTTTTGGTGTTGTTAGACACAGATTTATCCGCATTGATCTCTTCGATGGTGCGTTCAACAGTTTGGTCCACCAGCTCTTCTACGTCACTAGCAAAGTTGACCGAGGAAGCCGCTTCTTTCGCTTCTTGCGTCGGCATGAAAGACTGAAGAACTTGCGAGAAAGGCGCATCCAAGTTGACGTTGATACACAACAAACCAATCACGCGATTTTCGCCATTACGAATGGCGACAGTAATCGACTTCATCAACACGCCACCTTTTGCACGGGTAAAGTACGAACGTGAGAAGTTGCGCTCCGAGCCTTCGATGTCTTTTAGCATCTTAAGCGCTAAATCAGTGATTGGTGAGCCGACTTGGCGCCCCGTGTTTTCACCGTTAGCGATTTTAATTGCAGAGGTATTTAAGTCTTCTAGAGAGTGAAGAACGATTTCACAAAATGGACCTATCAGGCTGGCGATACCATCCACGACCGCCTCATAAGATCTTAAAATGATTTTGTCGTGCTCGGTAAACGGCATCACGTTAACGGATTCCATTTCGAGCAACATCTCCGCGTTTATTGTTTCTGTAGTTGTCATAAGCCTTCGAGCGAAAAATCAACAAATTGGTGTAAGTTTATCAGAAAATTTGAAAAGCAACCTAGCAAACTCACCAACTAGTGACCTAGAACAAAAAAGGCCCGTTAAACGGACCTTTTTCAATAACTTATCGCAGCTTATTGTTATTGCTCTGCGTTGTCGTTCTCAACTTTTAGCAGCTCAACTTCAAATACTAGCGTTGAGTTAGCAGGAATGCTTGGTGTGTCTTGGTCACCGTATGCTAGCTCTGGCGGGATAACGAATTTGAATTTAGAACCCACAGGCATTAGCTGAACACCCTCTGTCCAACCTGGGATTACACGGTTAAGTGGGAACGTTGCAGGTTCACCACGATCGTATGAGCTGTCGAACTGAGTACCGTCGATCAGAGTACCTTTGTAGTGTACTTGAACCGTATCAGTGTCTTTTGGCTTCTCACCTTCAGCTGGTGTCATTACTTGGTATAGAAGACCTGTATCTGTCTTCACTACGCCTTCTTGCTTCTCAAACTCAGCACGGAAATCATCGCCAGCTTTTTTCGCTTCAGCTGCTTTCTCAGCCGCTTGTGCTTGCATCTTTTCTGCAACACGCTTGTCTAGAGATTCTAGTGCTGCACGTGTTTCTTCTTCATTCAATTCAGCATTGCCTTTGAAGACGTCTTCGATACCTTTTAGTACCAAATCTTTGTTAAGATTAATGCCGATTTCGCTTGGCTTGTCGATGCTTGTGCTTAGGTAGTTAGCAAATGAAACACCGATTGCGTATGCCGCTTTGTCGTCGTCGGTTTTAAAGTGAACCGCTTTACCGGTTTCTGCTTGAACTTGTTCTGCTTGAGGTGCGGTTTCTGTTTTAGTTTCTTCTTTCTGACAACCTACCGCTAGCATGACTGTTGCAGCAAGTAGCGACACTTTTAAAACTGATTTCATTAAATTCTCCCAATAATGGCTCTGCCATTGGTTGTTGTGCACAAATCTTCTATGAGACTAGTGAAGACAATCGTTATACCAATATACTAGCTATATGTCTTAAGACACAAACCGGATTATTAGATGTGATGCAAAGAATTTTTCATTTATTCCTATATTTAATTGTCATCACCACGTTAAATGGTTGCTTTTTCGCCGAGCGTGAAGTGCAGCGTTGGCCGATAGAACCTCAAGGTGCGACGAGCTTCGCACTTAGCAGAGATGGACGGTTTGCTCTGCTCTATTCTCAACAACGTCATTTGATGTTGTGGGACCTAGAGCAAAATGAACAACTAGCCAATCTGGGTGAACTCGATGCCGATGCAAATGTGGTTTCCCATATCCGCATATCTGACAATGGTCGCTACGCAATTACAGCAAGCCAAATGAACTTCGCAGTTTGGGACCTAGGCTGGACGCAATCCGAAGGCCTTTGGTCTATCTCTGATGCGCTCATTCGCGACGTTGATATCACCAGTAATGGTGAACAAGTTCTGCTTGGGTTATCCAACGGTAAAGCAATTTATGTCAACTTAGTCACCGGGCGTCGCATGGAGTTCCTTGCGCATCGTGAAAAAGTCAATTCCGTGGCCATTTCTCCTAATGGGCGCTTCGCCCTAACCGGAGGTAATGACTATAAAGCGTATCTGTGGGACACCGAAACCGGACAAGTAATACGAACCTTCGAACATGAACAACGAATTGTTCGCGTGGCCCTGCAAAGAGATGGAAAATTAGCAATGACATCTGATGGCGGAAACCAAGCGATTGTTTGGGATTTAAAAACTGGACAAGAAGTCACACAGTTGAGCAGTTGGTCACGCCAATTAATTTTCTCTACCGCACGATTTTCTGACGACGGGACTCAACTAGTCACAGGAAGCCCTTCTGGCCGTGTGTCGATATGGGATACTCAAACCGGAAAACGAATGAGTGGATTTGAAGTGGAGCCCAAAAAAGACACTCGCCCTCCCCGTGCGGTCGTGTATGATGCAGCCTTTGATTCAAAACAACGCGTAATTACTGCTACTTCAGCAGGTATTGCCCAAGCTTGGCAGTTAGAGAACGGATCATGACAGAAAAAATCATTCAGCAATTGGAAGCACGCATTAATGACTTAGAATGTCAGCTTGCGTTCCAAGAACAGACTATTGAAGATCTGAACGGCGCTTTATCGCAGCAACAACTGCAAATTACCAAGATGCTCGATCAGATGAAATATGTGGTAGGTAAAGTAAAAAATATGGACTCGTCGAATTTAGCCGATCCGTCAGAAGAAACCCCACCACCGCATTATTAAAATGCAGGCTCAAATAGCATAAAGCCCAGAACATGTTCTGGGCTTTGTTGTATTAATTACTTAAGAAGGTACTCAAGAGGAAGCTATTCGTCGGCGTAGATTTTAACGCTCAGCTCGCCTTGCGTATTAATGCCTGCTCGGTACATGCCAGAACTGTTCATCGCAAAGTGCATCTCACCTTTAGCATCAATGGCAATCAAACCGCCCTCTCCGCCCATCTGTTTGAGATCACCTTGGATAATGTGTTCACAAGCCGTATGAATATCTTCTTGTAAGTAACGCATACGTGCTGCAACGTCTTCGGCAACACGTTTACGAATAAAGAACTCACCGACACCCGTAGTGGAAACTGCCACAACGCCATTTTCGGCCACCGTACCACAACCAATCAGAGCCGAATCTCCGACTCGGTTGTATTTCTTATTCGTCACGCCACCCGTACTGGTGGCAGCGGCTAAGTTGCCTTGTTGGTCCAATGCCACCGCACCAACGGTACCGTGCTTACGGTCATCTGGGTAACGAGATTCCGACAAAGCAAACAGTCCTTTCTCACGCATAGACAGTAACTGCTCATAACGGCGATCAGTAAAGAAGTAATCTTGCTCGGTATACTCATGGCCTTGCTCAAAAGCAAACTTCTCTGCGCCCTCACCCACCAACAACACATGATTGCTGTTTCGCATCACGTCACGAGCGAGCTCAATTGGGTTTCTGATATGACGAACCCCAGCGACCGCACCTGCTGCAAGGTTTCGCCCATCCATCACAGAAGCGTCCATTTCAACCATTTCGTTGTTGGTCAGCACTGAGCCTTTACCCGCATTAAAGTTAGGAGAGTCTTCCAATACTTTCACTGCCGCTACGACTGCATCTAAGGCTTCACCGCCCGTTTCTAGAATTTGATGTCCAGCTTTTACCGCAGCTTCTAAATCCGCCAAGATGGATTGTTGCAGCTCATCGCTCATCTGTTCACGCAAGATGGTGCCTGCACCGCCATGAATGGCAATCGAGAAAGGTTTCGTCATCACTTTGTCCAACTGTTATTCCTTGTATGGTTGGCACTACACCTTAGATAAACAAAAAGCGCAAGTTGAAAACTCAACTTGCGCTTTTCAAAGCTTTGCTAGATAAGATTATCTAGTGAAGGAGCTTATGATTAGTGAGAACCACAGCTACCGCCGCCACAGCAGCCGCCTTCTTCTTCGTGATCGTGGTCATGATCGTGACCACCACAACAGCCACCACCTTGGTGGATGTGACCGTGTTCGATCTCTTCTGCTGTTGCTTCACGTGTAGACATAACTTCTACTTCGAAAGTTAGTGTTTGACCAGCTAACATATGGTTACCGTCAACAACCACTTCGTTGCCGTCAACTTCTGTTACTTCAACAGGGATTGGACCTTGGTCAGTGTCAGCTAGGAAGCGCATGCCAACTTCGATTTGCTCAACGCCTTGGAATACGTCCGCAGGAACGCGCTGTACTAGCGCATCGTTGTGCTCACCGTAAGCTTCTTCAGGAGCTACCGTTACTGAGAACTTGTCGCCAGCCACTTTACCTTCAAGTTCTTTTTCAAGACCTGTGATTAGGTTGTTGTGACCGTGAAGGTAATCTAGAGGTGCTTCTGCTGTTGATTGATCAACAACGACACCGTCTTCCATCATTACTTTGTATGCAAGGCTTGCAACAACGTTCTTTTCAATTTTCATACTAACTCCAGGGAGATTAATTGACTTAACCTGAATGGGGTTAAGTACTGAGATATCTGGGTGTATTATGGGGATCAATTATCGAAGTTCAATTACTCCGGCTTAAAAATTCCGATCATTTCCTGATCTGAGTGTTTATTTTTCTCTACAGATTGTGGTTTGCGCTGCTCTGTAAACTCACACTCGACACACTCAACTAATTCGATGTTATTTTCAATCCACCAGCGCAGGGTATCTTGCTGGCTGCAATTTGGGCAGCTAGCGCCGGCAATAAAACGTTTCTTGATTTTCACGCTATTTCCTTAGCTTGAGTCTTGGCTCAAGTACTACTTCCAATGATTAGGTGACTGATGGTCGCTCTCCATTTCACGACCAAATATTTCTTCTAGCTCTTTGCGTGCCTCTTTCGCCCTTTGAGCTAATTTCTTATCTTCATTGTGTTGAGGCAATAAGTCCTTAAGCATAGCATTATCCAACTTGCGAAAATGTGCTTCTGCCCGCTTTGCTTGATAAGGGTGCATACCCAGTTCTACGAGCGCTTGGCGACCGAGATCTAGCGCCCCTAAAAATGTTTCACGAGAGTAATTCTCTACACCATGACTCATTAACTGGTAAGCCTCGACACGGCTTCTTGCTCGGGCTAACAACTTAAGTTTCGGGAAGTGCACGCGACAAATGTCCACGATAGCCATCACCTCATCAGGTGAATCAGTACAAATAATCAATGCTTCCGCTTTATCAGCACCAGCAGCCCTCAATAGGTCAATTTGTGTAGCATCGCCATAAAACACTTTGTAACCATACTTACGTAATAGGTGGATTTGGCTGGCATCACTTTCTAATACTGTCACTTTGATTTTATTGGCATACATTAAACGTCCGACGATCTGACCGAAACGTCCAAAGCCTGCAATGATAACGCGTGGTCGGCGATCCACGACTTTCGTGGTCATGCCCTCTTCTTCTTGATTCAGGGTATGAGCAAACCACTTCTTTTGTCCCATCAGCAAAAGAGGAGTCGTCACCATGGATAGACTGACCACCACCAACAGAAACGCCACTTGCTCTTTGGACAAAATGCCCTCTTGGCTCGCCGCGGTAAATATGACAAAGGCAAACTCACCGCCTTGGCTCAAAATTGCAGCCATACGGCTTCTCGCTTTGGCTCCAACACGGGCAGCTCTCGCCAATGCATACAAAACCAAACCCTTAACCACGACCAAAGCCACCACCGCACCGAGAATCTCTAAAGGATGTAATGCCAATAACCCCAAGTTTACCGCCATGCCCACCGCAATAAAGAATAACCCCAACAACAGACCTTTAAATGGCTCGATCGCGATTTCCAGCTCATGGCGATACTCACTCTCTGCCAGCAAAACGCCTGCTAAAAAAGTCCCCAATGCCATCGAAAGGCCGAGCTTTTGCATCACGACCGAAATGCCAAGCACGACTAAAAGTGCAGCAACGGTAAAGAGTTCACGAACGCCGCTCATCACGACAAAACGAAATAGCGGACGTAGTAAAAAGTGACCACCAATCAACAGTGCTAACACACTGCCTAAAATAGTGAAGACATCCAACCAACTTCCACCACTATGCCCGCCTGCTAGCAAGGGCAACATCGCAAGCATCGGGATCACTGCAATATCTTGAAAGAGCAGCACCGCAAAACCAGATTGCCCCGTTTCGGTACCATTAAGCCCTTGCTCTTCAATGACTTTAAGCGCAATCGCCGTCGAGGACAGCGCCAACCCCATCCCGATCACCAAACTCACTTGCATGCTTACGCCAAACATACTGACGACACTACCAATCACGGCGGTCGTGACCACAACCTGCGCACCGCCTAAACCTAAAATCGGCCCTCGCATCTGCCACAATTTTTTAGGGTTTAATTCCAGCCCTATCAAAAACAGTAACAACACAACCCCAAGCTCGGCAAAATGCAAAATGGCATCAACGTCGCTAATTAAGCCAAGCCCCCATGGGCCAATCAACACACCAGCGAGTAAATAACCTAAAACCGAGCCAAGCCCAAGGCGCTGAGCAATCGGCACCGCAATAACCGCAGCCGAAAGAAAGACCACACTGCTTTGAAGAAACTCACTGGTGATCGCCATACTGACCTCCTCGCTCTGCCGCTTGCCAGTTTTCAAGTGGGTTACTCAGCCATCCACGGTATAACTCGGCATGTTCGTAGCGTTCAATATCTGAAACATTTCTTGACCAATACAACACCAGTGGTTCAATCCAGTGCATTTGACATAGGGCTGCCGTCAGTTCAAACGGTTGCAAGATTTGCTCAAGTGGGTATTTGTTGTACCCCTTCGCGCTGAAGGCTTCTTCTTTACCACCTGTTGTAATGACACTGCGCCAGTATTTTCCTTCTAGCGCCGCACCTCCGCCAAACGCAAAGCCTTTACCTAACACTCGGTCTAGCCACTCTTTTAATAGGGCTGGACATGAATACATATAAAGTGGGTGGTGAAATACAATCACATCGTGAGCGAGCAACAACTCATGTTCGTAATTCACATCAATAAAGAAATCAGGGTAAACACCGTAAAGATCGTGCACAGTGACGTGATCAAGCGACTGAGCTTTTTTTATCATCACTTGATTGGCAATCGAGTTATGTGGCTCTGGATGAGCATAAATGACCAGAACTTTTGGGAGAATAGACGGTGCAACAGCCAAATGGTCGTCCTTGTGGTTATTTTTATCCGTTATCAAATTGTTATACTTTTTTGTACAGCATAATGCAATTAAAGCGAATCAATCGACTTTTCCGGCCAATACCCCTACTATTCACCGCTAGATATATACCCAAGTGGCTTTAAAAACGATTGAAACCACTTCGCTATGTAACCAAGCAACGCGCACTGCGCAAAGTGAATGAAAACTTTATGATTACCTTCTCTGATATTCAGTTACTGCGTGGCGGTAAACCTCTTTTAGACCAAGCTTCTGCGACTATTCACCCTGGCGATAAAGTCGGTCTTGTGGGCAAAAACGGCTGCGGTAAATCAACGCTGTTTGCCCTACTGAAAGATGAACTGTCAATTGATGCTGGCTCATTTAGCCAACCTCAACACTGGGAGTTGGCCTGGGTCGCACAGGAAACGCCTGCGCTAGAGCGCACTGCACTGGAATACGTCATTGATGGTGATCGCGAGTACCGCGCTCTCGAAAAGCAGTTAGCTGAAGCAGAAACACAAGACAACGGAACCCTAGTTGCCGAGATACACGGTAAAATTGAAACCATTGGTGGTTACAGCATTCGCGCTCGCGCGGCAGAACTGCTCGATGGTTTAGGGTTCAGCCAAGAGCAAATGAGTTGGAGTTTGACCCAATTCTCGGGTGGTTGGCGTATGCGTCTTAACTTGGCTCAAGCGCTATTGTGTCGTTCTGATCTACTGCTACTCGACGAACCAACCAACCACTTGGATTTGGACGCGGTAATGTGGTTAGAGCGTTGGCTACAAAACTACCCTGGCACGCTGATTCTGATCTCGCACGACCGAGACTTCCTTGATCCAATTGTTGGTCGCATCATTCACATCGAGAATCAGCAGCTGAACGAATACACGGGTAACTACTCGTCATTCGAAAACCAACGCGCACAAAAGATGGTGTTGCAACAAGCGATGTTTGAAAAGCAACAGAAGCAGATGTCGCACATGCAAAGCTACATCGACCGCTTCCGTTACAAAGCATCAAAAGCACGCCAAGCCCAAAGTCGTATCAAAGCTTTGGAGCGCATGGAAAAAGTACTGCCAGCTCAATTCGATAACCCATTTAGCTTTCAATTCCGTGAGCCAGCTGCGCTGCCAAACCCAATCATGATGATGGATGAAGTATCTGCAGGTTACGGTGACAACCTCATCTTAGAGAAGATCCGCTTAAACTTGGTTCCTGGCAGTCGTATTGGTCTACTCGGCCGTAATGGTGCGGGTAAATCGACCTTAATCAAGCTGCTCTCTGGTGAACTTAACGCGCAAGGTGGTGACCTAACTTACTCACAAGGCGTGAAAATTGGTTACTTCGCTCAGCACCAGTTAGAAACGCTTCATCCTGAAGAAACGCCGCTGCAACACATGATGCAAATCGCACCCGATCAAACCGAACAGCAGCTACGTGATTACCTAGGTAGCTTTGGCTTCCAAGGTGACAAAGCACTAGAAAAAGTTGCGCCGTTTTCTGGTGGCGAAAAAGCCCGTTTGGTATTGGCTTTAATTGTGTGGCAAAAGCCAAACCTGTTGCTACTTGATGAACCGACCAACCACTTAGACTTGGACATGCGCCAAGCACTTACGATGGCACTGCAAACATTCGAAGGTGCGATGGTGATTGTTTCGCACGACCGCTATTTACTGCGCGCTACGACCGATGACTTGTATTTAGTGCATGATCGACAAGTTGCTCCGTTCGACGGTGATTTAAATGACTATTATAAATGGTTAACCGAACAACAAAGAGCGGAACGCAAAGAAGCGCAGGCTGCGCAGCCAAGCAAAGATACGGCCAACAGCGCAGCTGCGAAGAAAGAGCAAAAACGTCGCGATGCAGAGTTTCGAAAACAGACAGCGCCAATTCGCAAAACGCTGACACAACTAGAAAATAAAATGGATAAGTTAGGTGCTGCACTGGCCGAAGCTGAAGAACAATTGGCGGACAACTCACTGTATGCGGCCGAAAATAAAGCTAAACTTAACCAAGTGCTGGCACTTCAAGCTTCCAGTAAAGCTGAGCTCGAAGAAATTGAAATGGAATGGATGTCTGCTCAAGAAACGTTGGAGCAGATGGAGCTAGAGTTTAATCAATGAGTAATCAACACGCTGAATACACACTCACCCTAGAACACCTTTGGCAGTTTAGTCTGCAATTTTATGGTGTGCGAGAAGTGAAAGAGGCGTGTTTATCATTACAGAACAACTACCACGGTAACGTGAACCTACTCCTGCTGCTCAGATGGCTCGATGAGCAGCAACTCATTTTCCAAGAAAAAGACTGGCCCTTGGTGCAAGACTGTCTAGGTAGAAGCGAAACTTTACTTCACTCCTTTCGCGACCTTCGTCGCCACCTTAAGTCTCAAGTCAATGACGCTTTGTATCGTGAGACCTTGCAGTTTGAGCTGCAACTAGAAAAGCAGCAACAAGCGGATTTGGTGGACTGCATTAACTCACTTACACTACTCAAAAATGATGGTGACCCACTGACGTTGAGATACTGTCGTCAACTCGGTGGGGAGCATTTGCAGCAAGCCTTTGCTATTCCGGTGCCAAACATTCAACCACCAAAACGCCCATAAATCTGTAGAATACCTATAATCTTTATAAAGGATTATATTAATAAGTTCTTCAACGGACACCGAAGGACCGCATAAGAGCAGTTAGGTATGACACAATTTTTCGCAGCCGCCGGGATCAAAAACCCGCATCTCCAAACACTTTTGCCGCGTTTTATTCGCAAAAAAGCGTTATTTACGCCGATTTGGCAAACCCTCGATACATCCGATGGCGACTTTCTCGATCTCGCGTGGAGCGAGAACCCAACCCAAGAGCCTGCACAAAAAAAGCCGATTTTTGTTTTATTTCATGGATTAGAGGGGTGCTTCTATAGCCCTTATGCCAATGGGTTAATGAATGCATTTGCTCAATCTGGATGGCTGTCGGTGATGATGCATTTTCGTGGCTGCAGCGGTAAACCAAACAAAAAAGCACGAGCTTACCACTCGGGTGAAGTGACGGATGCTCGTTACTTCCTAGAGCACCTTGAACAACGTTTTCCTGATAATCCCAAAGTTGCAGTTGGTATTTCTCTTGGCGGTAACATGTTGGCGAATTATTTAGCCCAATATAAAGACCACCCTATTTTGAATGCAGCGACTATTATCTCAGCGCCTTTAGACCTAGCGGCGTGTGCAAACCGTATAGAACAAGGCTTTTCAAAAGTGTATCGCCGTTATCTGCTTTCTTCACTGAAACGTAACGCGTTACAAAAGCATCATCTACTGCATGGCGAGCTTGCGCTGTCCTACAACTCAATAAAACGTGTCACACGATTGTATGAATTCGATGATTTGATTACCGCACCATTGCATGGCTTCAAAGACGCACAAGATTATTACGACCAATGCTCTGGCTTAAGTAAACTACAGCAAATCACGCTACCCACACTGATCATCCATGCCAAAGACGATCCGTTCATGACCGACGATGTGATCCCGAAGTTTGTTCTGCCAGATAACATTGATTACCGTCTCTTTGAACACGGTGGCCATGTTGGCTTCCTGACAGGAACGGCGTTAAAACCTAAGTTTTGGTTGGAGGAAGCGCTGCCCGCGTATTACGAAAGTATCGCCGCAGATTACCTTTCTGCTGTATCCAAGCAACGAACGCAGTAAACTAGCCGCTCATCATAAAAGTTAGAGGTATTTATGATCATTCCATGGCAAGACATTGCGCCGGAAACATTGGAAAACTTAATTCGTGAATTCGTCTTACGCGAAGGAACGGATTACGGAACCGTCGAGGTTTCTTTGCAAGACAAAATTGATCAAGTCAAAGCTCAATTGGAAAAAGGTGAAGCGGTTATCGTGTTCTCTGAGCTACACGAAACCGTCGATATTCAACATAAAACAAAATTTTAGACCCTTCACATTTTACCGTATCCCACTCGATGACAAGGTATTGTTACGTGCTATAGTGGGATATCGACCGTGCAGTAGTAACTCTACTGCACATTACAGGTAAGTAATTTTCGACAAGGTTTGTCATGTCAGCTAAACACCCAATTATTGCGGTTACTGGTTCGTCCGGTGCCGGCACGACCACTACATCTGAAGCCTTCCGTAAAATGTTCAATATGATGAACGTTAAACCCGCATGGGTTGAAGGCGATAGCTTCCATCGCTTTACTCGCCCAGAGATGGACATCGAAATCCGCAAAGCCCGCGAGCAAGGTCGACACATTAGCTACTTTGGCCCACAAGCTAATGACTTCCCGGGATTAGAAGAGTTTTTCCGTAAGTTCGGGCATGACGGCACTGGCAGCGTGCGCCGTTATCTGCACACGTTTGACGAAGCGGTTCCCTACAATCAAATGCCAGGCACGTTTACACCGTGGCAAGACTTACCCGAAAACAGCGACGTGCTGTTTTATGAAGGGTTACATGGTGGCGTGGTCGATGGCGATGTTAATGTTGCTCAACATGTGGATTTCTTAATTGGCATGGTGCCGATTGTGAACTTAGAGTGGATCCAAAAATTCGTACGTGACACTCGCGATCGCGGCCATTCGCGTGAAGCGGTAATGGACTCAATCGTGCGATCCATGGACGATTACCTCAACTATATCACTCCGCAGTTTTCTCGTACTCACATCAACTTCCAGCGCGTACCGACCGTTGATACTTCCAACCCACTTAATGCAAAAGGCATCCCTAGTTTGGATGAGAGTTTTGTGGTGATTCGCCTACGCGGTATCAAGAATGTCGACTTCCCATATCTGCTGGCCATGATTGATGGCTCATTCATGTCACGCCACAACACGATTGTCGTACCCGGCGGTAAGATGAGCTTTGCAATGGAGCTCATAGTTCGGCCTATCCTACAACAGCTCATCGAAACAGGGAAAATTGGCTAAAAACCTGCCTGCGAAGATGTTTACTTTTCATACCGTGATCATGTGCACAGTTTTGCTTACAAAATCTCAATCATGGCACGATTAAAATCAAGAAATCGTTTTCGAAAAAGGATACTATTTCTTACCGAAACACAAGAGAGCTTGCAGCATATAAAAAGTGCTCTTATTCTAGTAGGCCTAATTCAGGCTTAGCTAAAATATGGATAGCGCAAGCGTACCCTGCAGAGGAAGTGAGATATTATGGTTCTAGGTAAACCTCAAACCGACCCAACATTAGAGTGGTTTCTTTCACACTGTCATATTCATAAGTACCCTTCAAAGAGCACGCTAATTCACGCGGGCGAAAAGGCAGAAACTTTGTACTACATCGTTAAAGGTTCTGTTGCGGTTCTTATCAAAGACGAAGAAGGTAAGGAGATGATCCTTTCTTACCTAAACCAAGGAGACTTTATTGGTGAACTTGGTCTATTCGAGGAAGACCAAGAGCGCACAGCTTGGGTTCGTGCTAAATCTCCTTGTGAAGTTGCTGAAATTTCTTTCAAGAAGTTCCGTCAGCTTATCCAAGTAAACCCAGACATCCTAATGCGTCTTTCTGCGCAGATGGCTCGTCGTCTTCAAGTAACTAGCCAAAAAGTGGGTGACCTGGCGTTCCTAGACGTAACTGGTCGTATCGCTCAGACGCTTCTGAACCTTGCAAAACAACCAGACGCAATGACTCACCCAGACGGCATGCAAATCAAGATCACTCGTCAAGAAATCGGTCAAATTGTTGGCTGTTCTCGTGAGACAGTAGGTCGTATCTTGAAGATGCTAGAAGAGCAGAACCTAATCTCTGCTCACGGTAAAACCATCGTGGTTTACGGTACTCGTTAATCTCGAACTAGAGTGACACGAACAAAATTATAAAAGCCACCAATGGCAACATTGGTGGCTTTTTATTTACTCATGACCAAATGAGATAGGGTGCAGCGAACACTAATGAGTAAGCTTAACAGGTTAACCCTAAAACTTAGCCATTCGTACTTTCAAAGATTTTGTCAGCTGAAGCGGCCACGAAACCTGGGTACAAATCACCATTTTCCATCGGATAGCGCTTAGCAAATTCATAAAACCCGCCAGGGATAATTTCAGTGCCTTCGCTAAAACGAACCGCTACTTTATCTGCCATGGTCGATGACTGCTCTAGCAACACCTCAGGAGTGCCCTTCACTTCACCACCATTTTCATTAATGGTAAACCCAGCGGTACGCAGATGATCGTTTACCTGCTTCACTTCTTCATATTCATTGAGCTGGTTAACGCTCACCGTGAAGTGGTTTGCTCCGTAACCATGCGCCGCAAGCCAAGATGCGTACTCACTTTCTTTAGCCAACGTTTGGTAATCAGCAAAGCTTAAATCCCACAAGCGTCCACCATGTAAGAATGCGCTATCTTTCAGCTTGTCAGCATCGATTTGTGCCACCAAATTTTTCACAATCTCTTGTAGCTCAGGCGAGCACTCTTCAACTTTTAGCTCACTAATAAATACTTTAGGTTGCTTCGGATCTGGGTGCTCATAGTGCTTAGCAACCAGCTTTTTGCTTTCGAAAATGTAATCACCACACGCCTTGTAACCAATAGCTACAAATGGCTTAGCTAGAGTTTCAATACCAAGAGGCGCGATATTGAAGGTACGTAAAGCTATATGATCATTAATCAGAGGCTCATCTTCTTGAAGCAGCTGATGCACTTTAGCCGCCGAAGGGCAAAGACGTTGAATGTAATCTTGCCATAGCGATTCAAATAACACATCGGGCGTCATAACGACTCCTTGTTACGAGATGTAGAGTTTAAAGGTAAGCGGAAGTTGGCTGCTCGTTCACAACAAAAGTTGTCCAGAATAATGAACGAGCAACCATCAACCTGTGACGGTAAATGCCAGTCAGTCAACACGCTTTTCCGAGTCTTTGCTCACTTTTCGTGTTCTGCCAACGATCACTACAACCCATACCTAAATGATGCGCCGGCAAGGTGAGCCGCAATGCATAGTTGCGACTCTATTATTAAAACTTATAGCGCTACACCTGGACTCAATGTTGCAGGCAAGACAGTTTCTTGACCTTCCATTGATGCCATTGGGTACGCACAGTAATCTGCTGCGTAGTAAGCGCTTGGGCGCAAGTTACCCGACGCCCCCGGACCACCAAATGGCGCATCACCGCTTGCCCCAGTAAGCTGGCGGTTACGGTTCACGATTCCTGCACGAATGTGGTCAACGAAGTATTCCCATTCTTGGTCGTCGGTTGAAACCAAACCAGCAGATAAGCCAAAGCGCGTATCGTTTGCTAGCGCCACGGCTTTGTCTAATCCTTCGTAGCGCACCACTTGCAGAAGTGGGCCGAAGTACTCTTCATCTGGTAACTCAGCAATGTTCGTTACATCAATGATGCCTGGAGAAACAAACGCCGCCTCTCCTGCTTTCGCTTCAATCAAGCTTTCACCGCCAAGAGACTGTAGATTAGCTTGTGCATCAAGAATAAACTTGGCTGCCGCGACCGAAATTTGCGGTCCCATAAATGGCGCAGGTTCTGCAAATGGTTGGTCTACGCGAATATTGCGTGTCGCTTCAATGAGTGTGGTGATAAGCGCATCGCCTTTTTCACCCAATGGCACATACAAACGACGAGCACACGTACAACGCTGCCCAGCACTGATAAACGCTGACTGGATGATGGTGTAAACCGTGGCATCCAAATCACCATATTTATCAGAGATCACCATCGGGTTATTACCACCCATTTCTAGTGCGAGCATCTTGCCCGGTTGACCCGCAAATTGACGGTGTAATACATGCCCCGTATTCGCGCTACCCGTAAACAGTACGCCATCAATGCCTTTAGCGTCAGCGAGGGCGATACCAGTTTCTTTCGCGCCTTGGACAAGGTTAATCACGCCTTTCGGCAGACCGGCTTCTTCCCATAGCTTCATTGCCAATTCACCCGTCCATGGCGTTTGCTCAGACGGTTTGAAGACTACCGTGTTACCAGCCAATAGCGCAGGCACAATGTGACCATTTGGTAGGTGGCCTGGGAAGTTGTAAGGACCAAACACCGCCATCACGCCCAATGGGCGGTGGCGCAATACGATTTGGTTGCCTGCTGCTTCACGGCTCGCCTCACCAGTGCGGTCATGATAAGCGCGAATAGAAATCGCAATTTTACCTGCCATCGCTGCCGCTTCGGTACGTGTTTCCCAGATTGGCTTGCCGGTTTCTTTGGCAATCACTTCAGCGATTTTTTCGCTGTTCTCTTTTACTTTCTCAGCAAAAGCCAACACGATCGCCTCACGCTCTGCAAATGGACGCTTTTTCCAGTCAATAAACGCTTCACGCGCTGCAGATACCGCCTGGTTCACCTGCTCTGCCGTTGCACCTTTGCCTTGCCAGATTACTTCTTGGTTGTACGGCGACAGAGACGTAAATGCTTCACCCTGACCTTGTACCCACTCACCTGCAATCCAATGTGTCATTGTTTCTATCCTTAAATTCTGTCGTCTGTTACTGCGGAAGAAGGCGAACGAAATCCCCTTCTTCAACCGAAAGTGCATCCGCAACGTCTGGTGCAATCATCACGCTTTGTGTTTCTGCGTCATACGCCGCTTTAGTGACTGTCGCACGGAAGTTCTCGAAAGATGAATTACACATCAAGAAGTCTTGTGTGCTGGAATGTTCAGAGATTTTGACTTGCGCACGGAATGAATGACGTACCGACTCAATATTACGCAGATCACACTCAACCGTTGGGCCACCGTCGAAGATGTCGACGTAGCCTCGGTTGGTAAAACCTTCACGCTCAAGCAGCTTCAGCGCTGGACGCGTGTTGTCATGTACTTGACCAATCACGGCTTGCGCTTCTGGGCTGAGCAGATTGATGTAAATAGGCAGTTTCGGCATCAAGTCGGCGATAAAGCCTTTCTTGCCGATACCTGTCAGGTAATCTGCAAGAGTGAAATCGATAGAGAAGAAATGCTCTTGAAGCCATTGCCAGAATGGTGAATTACCCTCGTCGTCTGAAACGCCACGCATCTCCGCAAAGATCGTTTCAGAGAAGCGCTCTGGGTGCTCTGCCATCATTAGGAAACGACACTTCGACATTAGACGACCATTCAGACCTTGGCGGAATTTCTCACGCAAGAACAAGGTACAAATTTCGCTGTTACCCGTGTAGTTATTACCAAAAGTAAGCAGTTTAACGACGTTGTTAACGCCAAGCTTTGGCGACGAGTGCACAACTTTACTAATGTGATATGAGTAAAATGGGACATCCCAGCCGATAGATGCTTCGATTCCGGTGGTACCCGCAACCTCACCCGTTTCAGAGTCAAAGCCAACCATCAGGTAGCCTTCATCGCCTGGTTCTGCCACATCTGGCTTACCAAAGCTGTACTCTGAATGTTTGATTCGATTGGTTAACAGTTCTTCGTTAACCGGTAGAGATGTAAATCCGTGACCAGACTCCACCGCACAAGTGTGCAGTGCGTCGTAATCCGACATCGCGATAGGGCGAACTACTAGCATCAATACTCCCTCCAGATGCAAGAAGATCCTAACTATATTGTAGGAACAATTCCCCCATCAGAGATCCTTGACGGGGGTGTCTGCGTTGACGTTTAAACTGATATCGCGCTTAAACTAAAGTCGCGATCGCTTTATCCAGTTTCGCCAAGCCTTCTTCAATTTCTTGTTGTGTGATAACGAGTGATGGTGTGAAACGTACGACATTGGCACCCGCAACCAATACCATGAGACCTTGTTTACCTGCAGCAACCAGCACGTCACGCGCACGGCCTTGCCATTCTTCATTTAGTGCAGCGCCAAGTAATAGGCCTTGACCGCGCACTTCTGAGAAGATGTTGTACTTCGCGTTGATCTTCTCTAGACCTTCACGGAACATTGCTTCGCGTTCTAGTACACCAGCCAAAACCTCTGGCTTAGTGACTTCATTTACAACCGCTTCTGCAACCGCACACGCTAGTGGGTTACCGCCATATGTAGAACCGTGAGTGCCCACTTTCATGTGCTCTGCCAATTTTGCTGTCGTTAGCATTGCACCGATTGGGAAACCGCCACCAAGTGATTTCGCAGTACTTAGAATATCTGGCGTGATACCTAAACCTTGGTAAGCGTAGAAGTTACCTGTTCGGCCATTACCAGTTTGCACTTCATCGAAGATCAGTAAGGCGTTGTGTTTGTCACACAGCTCGCGAACCGCTTGAGCGAACTCAGGCGTTGGTGGCACGATGCCGCCTTCACCTTGTAATGGCTCCATCATGACCGCACAAGTACGATCAGACATGTGTGCTTGTAAAGCTTCGATATCGTTGTAAGGAAGGTGTGTCACGTCGCCTGGCTTAGGACCGAAGCCGTCAGAGTATGCCGCTTGGCCACCAACCGTTACGGTAAAGAATGTACGACCGTGGAAACCTTGTTTGAATGCAATGATTTCAGATTTCTCAGTACCATGAACGTCTGCTGCATAACGACGTGCCAGCTTCAAAGCGGCTTCGTTTGCTTCTGCGCCAGAGTTAGCAAAGAACACACGCTCAGCAAAACTCACTTCTGTTAGCTTTTTCGCCAGACGAAGGGCTGGTTCGTTCGTCATAACGTTACTTAAGTGCCAAAGCTTGTTAGCTTGCTCTGTTAGTGCGTTTACCATTACTGGATGACAATGGCCAAGACAGCTCACTGCAATACCACCAGCAAAGTCGATGTATTCATTACCTTCCTGATCCCAAACACGTGAACCTTTACCTTTAACAGGGATCATTTCCATCGGGTTATAGCAAGGTACCATTACCTCATCGAATAAACCGCGCTCTACTTTAATTTCCGTTGTCATTGCACATTCCTTCTTGATACCGCATGCGTAGCAGATAAGCGAATTTAACCGGCTCTCTTTGCCAGCAAATAATGTTTTGCATTTAAGCTATTGCGGCATTGTATTTACATTTAATTAACCATTTCAATAGTGATTTATTCTTTTCGTTCTCGAAAGCAACTTCCATTAATCACTGCTTATGACTATTTATGCATCAAGAAAGTAAAATAGAGAAGTGATTTTTTATAAATGTTATGTAATACAGGGGATAGAAGGTTTAAAAAGACATGAATAGACAAAGAGACTCGAGAGAATCGCATAGTTTTGCAATCTGCTCACCTCAGCAAAAAGATGAATGATTTGTTAAGAAAAGTGATCGCGATCAGATCGCTTTGCGTGCTAAAAAGTTCGCAAGCAACTCGTGACCTTGCTCAGTTTTGATTGATTCTGGGTGGAACTGCACCGCATCAATTGGCAAGGCTTTATGTTGGTAACCCATTATTTCATCCATGCTTCCGTCCGGCAGTTCTGTCCATGCAGTCAGTTCAAACACGTCGGGTAAAGTACCGTTTTTCACCACAAGAGAGTGATAACGGGTTACCGTGAGTGGGTTATTCAGATTTTTAAACACACTACGACCGTTATGACGAATCGGTGAGGTCTTACCGTGCATCACTTGTCGTGCACGTACCACTTCACCCCCAAACACTTGCGCTATCGCTTGATGGCCAAGGCAAACACCCAATATTGGAAGCTTACCAGCGAAGTGTTCTATCGCTTTCAGTGAAATACCTGCTTCGTTCGGCGTACATGGCCCTGGCGAGATCACCAAATGAGTTGGGTTGAGCGCCTCAATGCCTTGGATATCGATTTCATCGTTACGCACCACCTTTACGTCTGCACCAAGCTCGCAGAAGTATTGGTAAAGGTTGTAGGTAAAAGAGTCGTAGTTATCGATGATCAACAACATAAAGGGTCGGTTGCTCCAATCCGTTTTGGCAATGCTTACGTAGTGAATCGCCACGTTCGTGACAATCAAGGGCGGTATTTTGCTATACCAAGCAAGAAAGGCAAGTTTTTGCTGAATAAAAAGGCCAGCATAGGCTGGCCTTTGGTCTTTACAGTTATTTAGGAACTGTTTGTCAGGAAGTAAATTCGCTTAGCGGCGACGACGGAATAAGCCGAGACCTAGCAGCGCAAATAGAGCACCAAAACCAAACGAACCACCATCTGAATCCTTCGACCCTTCTGTTCCAGCTTCAGTTTGCGTCATTGAAACATCACGAACAGAGCTAAACTTCACGATATTACCTGTCGAGTCAGTCACTTTCTCTTCTAACTGATAATTACCTTGCTCTGGCGTTTGTTCAAACTCAATATTCACGCTACGCGCATCAATATCAGCTTGAACTAAGGTTTGGCTAGCCGAGTAAGCTTTCGTATCGCTGCTTGCCGCAGCCGCTTGTGTGGATGGCGTTAAGTTCACCGTAACAATATCGCCCACAACCGCCGTTGGTGGTAAACGGACATCGACGGCTAAGTTGTCACCTGCTTTAGGTAAATCGATGTCATCATCTGGTAAATCAATCGCGATGATCACTGGATCGTGGTCAGAGGCAGAGAACGCATCTTTGTACTTCGGCATATCACCTGTGTACTTGCTGCTGTATTCGAACAAGTTACTCTCTAGTGAGTTGATGTGCCAATCTTCAATTGCTACCACTTTTTGCGCTAGGCTGCTGCTTGCCAATGCGTGGTCCAAATTACCCAGCTCGCCCGAATAGGTGTAAGAAAACGTATCAGTGCCGTGCAGCAACGTGTTTAAATTGTGCAGACCGTAACCTTTTTCAATTTTGGTCTTCTCTACTTGAAGTTCACCATCACCAATGGTTGTGTAAGCAGCAGTATAAATGTCACGGCCGTATTTCTCTTTCGAGTAATCAGTCAGTGTCAGAAGTGGGTCTTCCATGCCATAAGCATTGAGGTCGCCCATGAGCAATACATCGCCTTTCACCTCTTTCAACGCTTCACCCACTGCGTGCGCAGCAGAAACGCGGAAGTTGTTACAGTTGCCTTGCAGATCCGCTGGCTCAGAATCTTCTACACCAGCAATCCACTCTTCAATACACTCAGAGCCTTTCGACTTAAAGTGGTTTACGACAATAGACAAATCTTCACCCGTCTCTTTCACCGTAAAGGTCTGAAGTAGACTGTGGCGTTGGTACTTATCGTAAGCAGGGTTACTTTCTGTGCCCTCTTTACGAGTAATTGTGTTTTCTGCAATGTGCTGCTCTGGCGTGATGATCACTTTTGCAGCGTCTTTTGGCGTTACAGCGTTAGCACGATATAAAATCGCCACCATGATCGCATCACTGCCAAAGTATTCGTCTTGGTATTTGTCTTGCTCTTCGATTTCGACATACGTGTAATGATCTTCAGCGTCATCAATCTCAGCATTTAGGGCATCAACTAAGTTTTGGATAGCACTGCCATCACCAAAGCCGTTGTTTTCCACTTCCATCAAACCAATAACGTCTGCGTCCATCTTGTTCATCGCCGCAACGATTTTCGCTTGCTGGATCAGGAATTCGTCTAGATTAGTCGCACCACGGTTTTGTCCGGTTGGGTTTTCATGACCACTGTCAGCCACGGAGTTGAAGTAGTTCAGTACGTTGAAGCTTGCAATACGCAAATCTGAGTCCGCAATCGCTGGGGCATCTTTACGAGCCACATCGAAACCCTCACCTGAAGTCACAAAGTTGGTGTTATCGACTTCATTGGTCGCAATCAGGCGGTATTCGTTGTAGCTGTAAGCCACCACGCCTTGCAGACCTTCTACTCGCGAACCAAGGCGAATGTGCTGCTCTGAAGAGCCATCTTGGTCTGCATCTTTAGCAAAATCTGGGTAGTATGGGATTTGTCCGTTTGGTGCTTTGCCATCTGATTCTAGGTATACGCGGTTCGCTGCGTTGTCTTTTGCTAGCTTAACGGCTGCATCGCTCTCTGCCGCGTGTAATTGAGTCGGCTTTAACAATGGCGCTTCATGAGAGAGCATCATATTGTTACGACGTGAATCGTAGTCGTAAGAGAAGTTTCGAGTTACAAACAAGTCACTTGCCGAGGTCAACTCAACTTGCATCCCTTCATGACGCTCAAGCGCATCACGTAGTGTCTCACCTTCTTTGATAACAAGATCGGTAACTCGAGGGGTTTCAGAGGTGCCTGTTTTCACATAGCTGTTAGCATCAGAAGCAAGCTGAGTATTGCTGTAATACTCTTGAACTTTACCTTTCACACAAACAACGTCACCAGCTTTCAGCGCCGTGTCTGCCGCGTCAGTATGAATGAACAAGCCTTCTGAGGTCTTGTCGTTGTTGTCGCTTTCTAATGCTTGTAGGTAGAAACCTTTGGTGAGGCCAGTAGTAACAGCAGTCACGACACCCGTTACGAAATGATCTTCGTCAGTAATGTATGGGTAACCATCAATGAATGGAGACGTATCGCCTTCACCTTGAATATCTTGGATGGTAGTGAAGTTAAGTTGCTGACCGTCGACTTCACAAGCGAATGGTGCTGGTGGCTCAGTCGCATTTAGCTCACCAAGGCCGTCAATGTTGTCTTTCTCAAATGCCGTCCACTGAGATGCATCATAAGTAGCAGAAGGGGTTAGTGCATCACTGTTACGAACTAATGTGGTGTCTTTACCAAAATCTACGTCACCCATCACACCGATGATGTCGTGCACTTCACCATCTTTAAGCAGTGCGATCGGGTCGTCACCGTTAAAGTTCGCAACGCTTTTATCTGTGATATCCGAGACAGCTTTGATGGTATCGCTCGCGTCACCATGCGCCAGTACATACACTTGGTTAGCTTGTAGCGTCACTTGGCTAAGGTCGAATGTGCTACCCCAAGTACCACCACCGTTTGATGATTTCGCCAACTCGTAGCCAGTGAGTGTCACCGCAGTATCACCCGTATTAGCGATCTCTACCGCTTTATTATAAGCGCCGCCTTCTACGTATTGGGAAATAATAATCTCTGCGTTCGCGTTTGCACTAAGTGCACTGGCGATGGTTAATGCGAGTATTGAGGGTTTGATTAACGTGTCCATTGTCATACCTGATATTTATGTAAATGCAAACTTAGCTCTGGTTAGAGCCTGCCATTTGCGTCTACTATCAGGTTTATTTATGAAATAAATAAGAATGAGTAATTAAAGCCGTGAAATGAATCACATGTGAATATAAGAAAATATGCCAGAGCATCCCATTCAAACATTTTTTGTAATAAATACAGAGCGCTATTGATAAACAAGTCAGAATTTAGATTGATTACTCAGTTTACTTTTTCACTTCATGTTAAGGAGTAGAAAATACATCACTTGTTGAGTTGCTTATTAACCCAACCGTTCCTGTTACAAATAAAAAATATAATTAGTCACTAATTTAGAATGCTTTAATTTTCACTTGTATCACTGTTCAAGCCCAAGAATCTATTACTCGCTTCGTTCTCTCTTATACAGGCCCCTCATACTTCAAAGTTTTCATGATTTATTCAATAACTTTTCATTACTCACTAGCCAAAAACATACACAAAAGATATAACACCTGCGCGAGACAATAAGATCTCATTAGCTGTAAACCCAGGAACGACAAATGAAAACAATTCAACGCAGTGTGCTAGCTCTCTCCCTACTTGGCTTGATAGCGGGGTGTCAGTTGACCGCCAGTGAGCCACTTCAACCTACGGCGAATCAAGACATCATCGAATCAGCCAAAAATGAACTGGATGGTATTGAAGAGCTAGAAGTCAGTGACGAGGGTGTTATTACCTTTACTCAGCGTCTAAGAACGCCAGGAACCTACTGGATTCCAGCGAGAATTAAAGAACTCAGCTACGATATATCATGCGTACAGCTTAGTTACTTCATTGATAGAGGCATGGTTGTGAAGTCTGCCTTTCTAGGAGCTCGAGGACGTGTTGAATATTACGACATGGAACGCTGTATGAAAGACACACCATTTCAGTAATACAGGCATAAAAAAAGCTCCACCAAAGTGGAGCTTTTCGTATTCGTTCTTAGCAACTATGGGCGAGCTACAAAACCTACTGCTTCGTATGCTTTCTTAAGCGTTTCAGCCGCTCGTGCCGAGGCTTTCTCAGCGCCTTGCTGCATTACCTCGTCCATGTAAGCACGATCAGCGCGAATACGGTGATATTCTGCTTGAATTGGCTCAAGCATTGCTACAACTGCCTCACCAACATCTTTCTTAAATGGGCCATACATTTCTACGCCTTGGTACTTCGCTTCAATCTCTTCGAAGCTCATGCCTGTCGCCGCAGAGTACAGACCCATTAGGTTAGCAATGCCCGCCTTGTTCTCGATATCATGACGGATACTTGGTGGCGTTTCGGTATCGGTTTGCGCTTTGTTGATCTTCTTAAGGATCGACTTAGGCTCTTCCAGCAGCGTGATAACGTTCTTACGGTTGTCATCAGATTTAGACATCTTCTTCGTTGCGTCTTGAAGGCTCATTACACGCGCATTTACTGTCGGAATGTAAGGCTCTGGAACTTGGAAGATTGGCTGCTCTGGCGAGTAAATATTGTTGAAACGCGTTGCGATATCGCGCGCTAATTCTAGATGTTGCTTCTGGTCACTGCCTACAGGTACTTGGTGTGCACCGTAAAGCAAAATGTCAGCCGCCATCAACACCGGGTAGTCAAATAGACCGACGTTTACGTCATTCGCGTAACGTGCCGATTTGTCTTTAAACTGAGTCATACGGCTCAGCTCACCCATTTGAGTGTAGCAGTTAAGAAGCCAACCTAATTGAGCATGCTCTGGTACATGTGACTGAACAAATAGCGTGCTCTTCTTCGGGTCAACACCAACTGCCAGACAAATTGCCAGTGCGTCTAGAGTTGCTTCATGCAGCGCTTTAGGGTCCTGACGAACCGTAATCGCGTGAAGGTCTACCACACAATATTGGCAATCATAATCGTCTTGCATCTGCTGCCATTGACGTAGAGCACCCAAGTAGTTACCGATACTTAGTTCACCTGAAGGTTGAACACCACTCAATACAATGGGTTTGCTCATTAGAATGATTCCTTTGACTTCTTAATCTAATTAAATGAAAAAAACCGTGCAGTAATAGGTGCACGGTTTACTCAGTGTACTCATTAACGAGTATTTTGGAAGCTCTTTTGTAGCCGTTATGCAGAAACCGCTACAACGTCCAATAATTCTGCCAAACTGTCAGCGACGAAATCTGGATTTGATGCTGAAATAGGTTCACCGTGGTTGTAACCATATGTCAGACCAAATGAGGCACAGCCTGCATTCTTTGCTGCGAGAATGTCGTTTTTCGAGTCGCCAACCATCAGCATTTCACTTGGTTGGATTTGGTGCTTTTCCATTAGCCAGTTCAATGCTACTGGGTTTGGTTTTTTCTCTGGGAATGCATCACCGCCAAGGACATCAACGAAGTATTTTGCGATGTCGTGCTTTTCCAAAACGTCAGGCACAAACTTTGAAGGTTTGTTAGTCACCAACGCCATAACAAAGCCCGCTTTGTGCAGCTCTGCTAGTGTCTCTTTTACCGTTGGGTAAAGATGACTTAGCTTGTGACCGCTTTGCTCGTAGTAATCATCAAACAATACACGCGCTTTAGCACGAAGCTCTTCACTCAGCTCCGGGTTGATGGTCAGGCTTTGGCTTAATGAGCGACCAATAAGCACGTCTGCGCCGTTACCCACGTAATCACGAACTTGTTCTTCTGAAACCGATGGAAAGCCAAGCGCCTGTACTGCTTGGTCTGCCGCGACAGCTAGATCTGGCACGCTATCAAGCAAAGTGCCATCTAGATCGAAGGCGATGAATTTAATGTCTTGTTGAGTCATAACTTCCCTGAGGATTTTTATTTATAAATCGGTGAAAACGACAAAGGATGGCACCCCATCCTTTGTTTTTATCATTATGTCTGATTCGACAGTAACTGTTTGTTTCGTCGTCACTTTGCAGCAATACGCTGACGAACTGCCTCAAACAAACAGATGCCGGATGCCACAGATACGTTCAAGCTTGAAACGCTACCAGCCATTGGGATCTTAATCAAATCGTCGCAGGTTTCACGAGTAAGACGACGCATACCGTCACCTTCTGCTCCCATTACGATAGCAAGGGGTCCAGTCAGTTTGGCTTGGTAGATGTCGTGCGTTGCTTCACCCGCAGTACCAACAAACCAGATGCCTTTCTCTTGCAATGTACGCATAGTACGAGCCAAGTTAGTCACTCGGATCAATGGTACGACTTCAGCTGCACCACAAGCGACTTTACTTACCGTCGCATTCATTGGCGCAGAACGATCTTTCGGTACGATGATCGCCGCAGCACCTGCCGCATCTGCGTTACGTAAACACGCACCAAGATTGTGTGGATCGGTCACGCCGTCTAACACTAAGAGCAGTGGTGATTCGTGCTGCGCCAGGATGTCATCAATATCGTTCTCATTCAGCTGCTTCGCTGGTTTCACACGAGCGATGATGCCTTGGTGATTTGCACCGCGTGCTTTGTCATCCAAGGTTTTACGTGTCATCTGCTGAATAGAAACACCACAAACCTGAAGATCATTTAGGATTGGCATTAGGCGATCATCTTGACGACCTTTTAAAACGTACGCCTCGATAAAACGCTCTGGTTCGCGCTCCAATACCGCCTTCACTGCGTGAATGCCGTAGATAAATTCGTTACTCATTGTTTAACCTGTTGTTCTGGTCGTATTGCCTGCGCCAACCGAGTTTGAACTAAGTTGGCGCTTCAACCTACTGCGCTTCTTTTTTAGTGCGCTTGGTTTTCTTCGGCTTACTGTGCGGCTTCTTTTTACGTGCTTTTTTCACTTTAGGCTTCTCGTTGCCTTCGGCGTCACCACGTTTTGGGCCATTTCGCTTACTCGTTGCGCCCGTTTCTTCTGGGCGTTTAGTTGGCTCTATCGCAGGAATTGCACGAGCCGCGCCACCTTCTTTCGATGAAGAGCGAGTCGCAGCGCGTTTTTTATCTTTCGCTTTGCGTTTTGCTTCCGCTGCGCGTTTCTTCGCAGTCTTACCTTCGCCGCGTAGCTTACGACTTGTTTCGACCAATTCAAAGTCAATTTGCTTGTCATCGAGGTTAACAGCCAGTACTTTTACTTTTACTGCATCACCTAAGCGGTAGATGTTACCGAAACTTTCACCAATAAGTCGTTGACCAATCGGGTCAAATTGATAGTAGTCGTTCGCAAGGGTAGAAATATGTACCAAACCATCGATGTGCAAATCCGTTAAACGTACAAAGAAGCCAAAGCTAGTGACATTAGCGATAACACCGTCTAGTTCGTCACCGACGTGGTCTTGCATATATTCACACTTCAGCCAATCCGCAACATCACGTGTTGCATCATCAGCACGGCGCTCTGTCATCGAACATTGTTCGCCGTAAAAATCCATGTCGTCAAACGAGTAATGATAGCCACCTGTTGGTGTCCAGCGATCTTGATTACGACCTTCTTCTTTAGCAATCAGATACTTGATTGCACGGTGAAGTAACAAGTCAGGGTAACGACGAATTGGCGACGTAAAGTGCGCATAGCGTTTCAATGCCAACCCAAAGTGCCCCGCGTTATCTGCGTTGTATACCGCTTGCTTCATTGAGCGTAGCAGCATGGTCTGAATCAACTCTTGATCTTGACGCCCGGAGATTTGACGTGCGAGATCAGCATAGTCCGTTGGTGAAGGCTCTAAACCACCTTTTAGCTCAAGACCAAGTTCACTTAAGAAGTCACGGAAACCTTGCAGGCGTAATTCACCTGGAGATTCGTGGATACGATAAAGCGCGGGCTCTTTCGCTTTTTCTACCAGCGATGCCGAAGCAATGTTGGCTAAAATCATACATTCTTCGATGATCTTATGCGCGTCATTACGAATTACTGGCTCAATGCTTTCGATTTTACGTTCCGCATTGAAAATAAATTTGGTTTCAACGGTTTCAAATTCGATTGCACCGCGTTGATCTCGTGCTTCTTTCAGCACTTTGTACATCTTGTGCAACTCTTCTAGATGAGAAACAAGCGGCTGGTAGCGCTCACGTAGTTCTTCATCCCCTTCTAGAATCGCGCTCACTTTGCTATATGTGAGACGAGCGTGCGAGTTCATCACCGCCTCGTAATGCTTGTAACCAGACAGCTTACCTGTATCGGAAATGGTCATTTCGCACACCATACACAAGCGATCTACTTGCGGGTTAAGCGAACATAGACCGTTCGACAGTACTTCTGGCAACATCGGCACAACTTGCGACGGGAAATATACTGAGTTACCACGATTGATCGCTTCTTTGTCCAACGCAGAGTCAGGACGAACGTAGTAACTGACGTCAGCAATCGCTACCCATAAACGCCAACCACCTTCTTTGTTCTTTTCACAGTAAACGGCATCATCAAAGTCTCGTGCGTCTTCGCCGTCAATGGTCACTAGTGGCAAATCACGTAGATCCACACGACCAACTTTCGCTTCTTCTGGTACTTCTTCGCCTAAGTTTTCGATTTGTTTATCGACGGCTTCTGGCCATTCGTGAGGGATTTGGTGTGTACGAATCGCAATTTGTGTTTCCATACCTGGTGCCATATTTTCACCAAGGACTTCAACCACTTTACCCATCATGCCGCGTGAGCGTGAGCCACGATCAGTAATTTCAATTACGACTACGTTACCCATGCGTGCACCCGCTTTGTGCTCATTTGGGATCAGGATATCTTGGCTGATACGCGAGTCATCTGGGACAACATAGGAGTATCCATATTCAAGGAAGAAACGACCGACGATTTGATCATTACGCTCCTCTAGCACACGCACCAAACGTCCTTCACGGCGGCCGCGCTTGCTGTTGTCTGTCGGTTGCACTAAGACAAAATCACCGTGGATGATGTTCTTCATCTGATGGTGCGGTAACAGAATATCATCATCCTTGCCGACGCTGCCTTCTGGACGTACCCAACCATGGCCATCACGATGACCAATCACGTAACCTTTCACCATTTCAAGTTTTTCAGGCAATGCATAGCACTGACGGCGGGTAAACACCAGTTGGCCATCTCGCTCCATCGCACGTAGCCGACGACGCAACCCTTCGTATTGCTCTTCGCCCTCAAGCTTTAGTGCCTCAAACAAGTCGTTACGATTCATTGGAACGCCCGCTTGCTCTAGAAACTCGATGATAAACTCTCGGCTTGGAATTGGATTTTCGTAATTTTTGGATTCACGATCTGCAAAAGGATCGTTTGGAATATTGTCTGACATAGGCACGCCTATCTAGCAAGGAAGGTATATGGCTAGTATATCTGAGTCTCTCGATAAGCTACAGAATTGCTTTGAAAAAAGAATGATCGAGATCGACTCTAGGCATGCAAATGAGTTAAGGACGAGCCAGCAAGATCAAAAGTTCAGAACTGTCACTGAGCAAGGATTCAATCGTGCAGTTATCCAACTCCGCCAGAAAGGCACTTTTTGCTTTCGCCAATTTATCTTTGAGGCGGCAAGCAGGGGTAATATGGCAAAAATCCACACCACAGTTGACTAAATCTAACGGCTCTAAATCGCGCACAACACCACCGACTGTGATTTCAGACGCTGGCTTCATCAGCCGGATACCACCGTTTTTTCCGCGCACGGTATGGACATAACCCAACTGTCCTAACCGATTGATAACTTTAACCATATGGTTGCGCGACACACCAAATAAATCCGTCACTTCGGTAATGCTGGTTAACTCATCTTCCGGCAACGAAGCCAAGAAAATTAAGGTTCTCAACGCATAATCAGTGAAACTAGTTAACTGCATACTCTCTCCCAAAGTGCGACTCAATAACCCGCTGGTGATGCTAAAACCCCAAACTTGAGCTATCGATAAAAGTGTAAATCTTTTCTTGATCGAAAGATACATTTGAGATACAACTTTAAACATGCATTATAAATACAACTTAAAGTAGGAAGCCCTTATGCTCAGCAATCAAACTATCGAGATCGTCAAAGCGACCGCACCACTCATCGCCGAAACAGGACCAAAACTGACCGCGCACTTTTACGAGCGTATGTTTACTCATAACCCTGAGTTGAAAGATATTTTTAACATGAGTAACCAGCGTAACGGCGATCAGCGTGAAGCATTATTCAACGCTATCTGTGCCTATGCTGCCAATATTGAAAATTTGCCAGCTCTGCTTGGCGCAGTAGAGAAAATTGCGCATAAGCACACGAGCTTTTTGATCACAGAAGATCAGTACCAAATCGTTGGTAAGCATTTACTTGCGACAATCGATGAGCTTTTTAATCCAGGTCAAGAGGTGTTGGATGCTTGGGCTGAGGCTTACGGCGTACTTGCGAATGTATTTATTCAGCGCGAAGAACAAATTTACCAACAAAATGAAGCTTTGGAAGGCGGCTGGCGCGGTCTACGCGAATTTGAATTAGTCGATAAAAAGATTGAGAGCGAACACATTTGCAGCTTTGTGCTAAAGCCAACCGATGGTCAAAAAGTGGCGCCGTATAAACCGGGACAATACCTTGGCATCTACATCAACAGTGACCAGTTAGAAAACCAAGAAATTCGCCAATATAGCCTGTCTTCTGCGGTCCAAGAGAACACCTACCGTATCTCAGTAAAACGTGAAGAAGGCGGAAAAGTGTCGAACTACCTGCACGATAGCCTGAACATTGGCGAAAAAGTGCAGCTTGCAGCCCCTGCCGGTGATTTCTTTATGGATGCCGAACCACAAACACAAACACCCGTTGTTCTAATTTCTGCTGGTGTGGGACTTACTCCAACGCTGTCAATGCTAGAAAGTCTCTCAGCACATCAAGCACCTGTAACTTGGGTTCATGCAACCGAAAATGGCCAACAGCATGCTTTCAAGCAACACGTAAACCAACTCGTTGCAGAAAAAGAAAATATGAACGCGCTCGTTTGGTATAACCAACCAACGGCAGAAGACAAGCTAGGTGAAGACTTCCACTTCACGGGCTTTGTCAATCTGTATGAAATTGAAGCTGCATTAAAGCAAGATAACGTGCAGGTGTACTTCTGTGGTCCTGTAGGATTTATGCAGCACGTAGCGAAACAGCTATTAGAACTTGGCGTACCAGAAGAGCAATTCCATTACGAATGCTTCGGTCCACACAAAGTGGTTTAAGCGCTACCAACTATCGGGAAAACAACAAAGCCCACGTGACGTGGGCTTTGTTGTATGAAGTTGTTTGCAATATTGAAGCGTTACCAAAAGGTGTCTCGCCGTTTAGCTCGAGCAATAACGTTTTGTGGCATGCGCTGTTCAAGGCCGTTTCTCAATACAGTTATGCGCTTATGCTGCCGCTTATCTGCTGTGACAGAGTTATATAACCAACGATACGCATCTTCGTAATCGAGTGGACTGCCATAATCACGTAAAAGCAACTCGGCCAGATGAATACGCGCGTTTAGGTTTCCCATTGACGCAGCTTCTCGCAAATATGGAATTGCACGTTCTTTATCTTGCTGTACTAAAGTGCCACGCGAATAGTATCGGCCAATCTGCTCTAGTGCAGCTGGTAACCCCTGATGCGCTGCATTTTCGATGTAGTAAAGACCCAGTTCGACATCTTGCTCGACACACACCCCCCAAGCCAACATATCTCCGTACAGAAATTCATAAGCGGGTAAGTTAATTCGAGTCGCACGAGCTACGATATCCTCCACCAGCTGGCAGTTATCAGCGCGCACACGTTGTAAGTGCTTATTTTGCTCAATAAGCTTTATCAGCTCTGCTTCGGTATAGATCGGAACTGGTGCCCCCACATCAGCAACATTGGCTTTCACTGTGGTAGCAACCAAGGTCAACAACAGTGAAGCAGCCACTGTTCGTAACTTCATAAACGTACCCTTAAGGTATCTAAGAAACCAAAGATCGGTGAAGGATCTCCTCTGCTTGATAACCTTATCGGCAAAAAACAGCTAAGCTTTAGACAATTTTTGCCTCTGATTTAGGCTCAGCGGCAAAAGCTTGCCATATGAGAGTCACGCTGTTTTTGTTCAGATACAAAAAAGCCGACCATAAGGTCGGCTTTTGCAATCTTTAACGGCTATCAATTAAGCTTCGAATGGGTGAACTTTGATGATAGTTTCGTTACGGTCAGGACCTGTAGAGATGATGTCTACTGGAACGCCAGTTAGCTCTTCAATACGCTTGATGTAGTCAAGAGCGGCTTGTGGTAGAGCATCTAGTGACTTAGCACCAAATGTGTTCTCAGACCAACCAGGCATTGTTTCGTAGATTGGCGTTGCTTTTTCGAATGCTTCAGCAGCCATCGGAGAAACTTCTAGCACAGAGCCATCTTCCATCTTGTAACCAGTACAGATTTTTAGCTCTTCTAGACCATCTAGTACGTCTAGTTTAGTTAGACAGAAACCAGATACAGAGTTGATTTGGATTGCACGACGCATAGCAACAGCATCGAACCAACCTGTACGACGTAGACGACCAGTTGTCGCACCGAACTCGTGGCCAACTTCACCTAAGTGCTTACCAATTGGATCTTGCTTATCTAAACCGTCGTATAGTTCAGTCGGGAATGGACCAGCACCAACGCGAGTACAGTACGCTTTTGCGATACCCAAGATGTAACCGATGTGACGAGGACCAAAACCAGAACCTGCAGCAACACCACCAGCAGTCGTGTTAGAAGACGTTACGTACGGGTAAGTACCGTGGTCGATATCAAGTAGTGTACCTTGTGCACCTTCGAACATGATCTTGTCGCCGCGCTTACGTGCTGCGTCTAGTTCGTCAGTTACGTCGATAACCATTGACGTTAGTAGTTCAGCGTAGCCTTTAGCTTGCTCAAGTACTTCTTCGTAGCTTACTGGCTCCGCTTTGTAGAAGTTAACTAGTTGGAAGTTATGGAACTCCATGACTTCTTTTAGCTTCTCTGCGAAAGTCGCCATATCGAATAGGTCGCCAACGCGTAGACCGCGACGAGCAACTTTATCTTCGTATGCTGGACCGATACCACGACCAGTAGTACCGATAGCTTTTTTACCGCGAGCGATTTCGCGAGCTTGGTCCATTGCAACGTGGTAAGGAAGAATTAGCGGACATGCTTCAGAAATGAAAAGACGCTCGCGTACTGGAATACCGCGCTCTTCAAGAGGCTTCATTTCTTTAAGTAGAGCTTCAGGTGATAGTACAACACCGTTACCGATAACACATTTTACGTTATCGCGAAGGATACCTGATGGAATTAAGTGAAGAACGGTTTTTTCACCGTCAATTACGAGAGTGTGGCCTGCGTTGTGACCGCCTTGGTAGCGTACCACGTATTTTGCATCTTCAGTTAAAAGGTCTACGATTTTACCTTTACCTTCGTCACCCCATTGGGTGCCTAGAACGACTACGTTATTTCCCATCTTTCCAAGTCTGATTGCTAGTTAAAAATGGATTCTAGCACCGAATCACGCTTCTTGCAGTCATTTTTTGTTCACAGAGTTGCTACCAGAATGTCATCTTGCCGCTTTGTTCATTTTGAAATCAGCATATCACTGATAGTATTTAGCTTTCTCTATTCGACTGGAAAGCGCTATGTCTGAATCCATATGGTTGGCGATTGGGCTCGTCTTGATCGTGGAAGGCATTGGGCCACTGATTGCTCCTAACGGTTGGCGGAATATGGTGGCTCAATTAAGTGAACAACCCAACAATCAGCTACGACGCATCGGTGGCTGCCTAGTAGTTGCTGGAGCCGTCATCGCCATCATGATGAGCTAGCACTTAGCATCAGATACAAAAAAAGGCTCCCTAAGGAGCCTTTTATTTCAATGAGACGCGGAGATTATTTCTCCATGCTGCCCTTCGACTGGTTCATGTATTGGAAGAACTCACTCTTCGGATCAAGCACCAGAATATCGCTCTTAGAGCTGAAGGACTTCTCATACGCACGTAGCGAACGTAGGAAGCTAAAGAACTCAGGGTCTTTGTTGTATGCTTCAGCATAAATCTTCGCAGCTTCAGCATCCGCCTCACCTCGTGTCACACGCGCAGTTTTATCAGCTTCAGCTAGAATAGTTGCTACTTCTAGTTCTGCTTGAGCACGAATAACTTCCGCTTTTTCACGACCTTGAGAACGGTGCTTACGAGCAACGGACTCACGCTCCGCACGCATACGACGGTAGATAGACTCACTGATTTCATCAGGCAGGTTGATTTTCTTCATTCGGAAATCAACGACACGAACACCCAAGTCTTTCATTGCGCTTTCACGCGTGTCTTTCAATACTTCAGACATGATTAGGTCGCGTTCACCATCAATCTCAAGCGCCTCACGAGCCGCTTCAGTTGCGACAACATCGGCACTTGCGTCTTCTGGTAGCACATCATCGTTACGTGGACCAGATACGATCTGTTTGATTTCACGAGCACCGATTTCAGAACGAAGCACGTCCGTCACTTTACGCTCAAGTAGTGCCTCTGCCGTTAGCGAGTTACCACCGCCAGTCGCGAGGTAGTAGCGACCAAAATCTTCAATACGCCACTTCACGTAGGTATCAATGATAACGTCTTTTTTCTCAGACGTTACGAAACGGTCTGCACGGCCATCCATTGTTTGGATACGTGCATCAAGTTGTTTCACACGGTCAAACAAAGGCATCTTGAAATGCAGACCAGGCTCGTAAATTCGAGTGATGTCGTTGTTGTCTTTCAAGACACGACCAAATCGAACCACGATACCGCGCTCACCTTCAGGAATCACAAACAAAGACATCAACATTAATGCCAGTGCGATTACCAGTACAGGGATCATTAACTTACGCATTCTTAGTATCTCCCTTGACGTGAACCTGTTGAACGAGACTGCGAGTTCGAAGTGTCTTCTTGTGTACGATCAGACTCAAGTTGAATTTGATCATAGGTTGAAGATGACTTCGATTTACGTTTGGTATCTGCTTTGCCCTCTTGTCCCGCCAACTTATCAATTGGAAGGTAAAGAAGATTGCCGCTTGATTCCGAGTCAATCAACACTTTCGAAGTGCTTGAGTACACCTCTTCCATTGCGTCAATGTACAGACGATCACGCGTTACACCAGGCGCTGCTTGGTATTCTGGTAGTAGTTTTTCGAACTGTGCTACCTGACCAAGAGCCTCGTTAGTGACACGCTCATTGTAACCTTGTGCTTCTTTCTTCAAACGCTCTGCACGACCCGTTGCCTTAGGCAAGATTTCGTTCTTGTATGCTTCAGCTTCACGAATGAAACGCTCTTCATCCTCACGTGCTGCGATTGCATCATCAAACGCATCTTTCACTTGCTCTGGTGGACGAGCAGACTGGAAGTTCACATCAACAAGTACCAGACCCATATCATAGCTATCAATGATTTGGTTCAGTGTTTCTTGCGTAGTTTGACGAATTTGCTGACGACCACTGGTTAGAATGCTATCCATCAATGAGTCACCAATTACTGCACGTAGTGCAGAATCCGTTGCTTGACGCAAGCTGTCGTCTGCATTGGTTACACGGTACAAGTATTTGTATGGGTCAGTCACTCGGTACTGAACATCCATCGCAACTGTTACAACGTTTTCATCTTTGGTCAGCATTAGACCAGATGCACGTAGTGAACGAATCGCTTGTACGTTTACCGCTTCGTACTCATCAATAAAGCGAGGACGCCAGTTAAGACCTGGGTCTACGATACGATCGTATTTACCTAAACGCAGTACAACACCACGCTCTGCTTCACCGATGGTGTAAAAACCAGCGAAGAACCAAACTGCAACAGCAATCAGAGCAATCACGCCAAAGCCAATTGCACTACCACCACCGCCGCCGATTGGAGAACCACCGCCGCCTTTTTTACCAAACTTGCCGCCCAGCTTTTGACTCAGTTTGTTGAACACTTCATCTAAATCTGGCGGACCTTGATCTCGGCCACCAGGACGCTGGCCACCACGATTATTATTACCCCAAGGGTCATTATCGCGGCCATTGTTGCCGTTGTTATTTCCAGGCTCATTCCACGCCATTAGAAAGCTCCATCATTTGATATGACGTTATACTGTAGCAGTCCTTTAAGTGACTATAAAGCCTGTCAAAACTGCCCCTTCTCTTTTTTCAAGTCTAGACCAATCTACTTGCTGCATTCGAATATCGATCAACAAGTTACCATCCTGGTCATATTCCTCACGTTGAATACACTTCATTTGGAAGAAGGTACTACGGAATCGTCCTTGATACTGTGGAGGAATTCGCAACTGATGCTCGACCATTTGTGACGCCAGACGTTCCGTCAGAGCCTCAAACAGGACATCAATGCCCAACCCATCCATTGCTGAAACCCAAACTGCGCGAGGTACGCCTTCCTCGTCTCGTTCTATACGTGGTTTCTGCGAATCTAGATTGTCGATTTTGTTCATGACAACCAGAGTCGGCACTTCATGCGCGTCGATCTCTTCTAGTACTTCATGAACAGCTTGAATATTCTCACGAAAACGCTCATCACTGGCATCAACAACATGTAACAAAATGTCAGCTTCTTGCGTTTCCTGCAAGGTTGCCTTGAAGGCCGCAACCAAGTCGTGTGGCAAATGTCGAATAAAACCAACCGTGTCTGCCAAGATGGCAGGACCAACATCTGCTAACTCTATCTTACGTAAAGTCGGGTCCAAAGTAGCAAATAATTGATCAGCCGCGTACACGCCAGCTTCTGTAATACGGTTGAAGAGTGTCGACTTACCCGCGTTGGTGTAACCCACAAGTGAAACCGTTGGGATTTCAGCTCGATTTCGGGCGCGGCGCCCTTGTTCACGCTGCTTCGCTACTTTGTCTAAGCGTCGCAGGATGGCTTTGATTCTGTCACGCAATAAGCGACGGTCGGTTTCCAGCTGGGTTTCACCCGGGCCACGTAAACCGATACCACCTTTCTGCCTTTCAAGGTGCGTCCAACCACGAATCAAACGAGTAGAGATATGACGAAGTTGAGCCAGCTCTACCTGTAGCTTACCTTCGTGTGTTCGAGCTCGTTGAGCAAAGATATCGAGAATAAGACCAGTGCGGTCGAGAACTCGACATTGGCACAGTGCTTCGAGGTTACGTTCTTGGGCAGGAGAGAGGGCGTGATTAAAAATCACAATTTCGGCACCCGTTGATTGTACCGCTGTAGCAATCTCTTGGGCCTTACCCTCTCCGACATAGTATTTCGGGTGTGGGGATTGACGACTACCAGTTACCACTTGTAGCGCCTCTACCCCAGCAGAAGAAACCAGCATTTCGAACTCAGCCAGATCTTCCCATTCACCTTCTTGCGTGAAGTTGATATGAACAAGTACGGCTCGCTCACCGGATTCATAACGGTCAAACAAGCAATCAACTCCTTATTTTAAAAATACTCGATGAAGAATTAATCTTCTGATTTCTCTTGTGGACGCTCACCTTGTGGACGTTCACCGCTGTGATGGCTCACTGGACGAGCCGGCACAACTGTTGAGATCGCGTGCTTGTACACCATTTGGTTAACAGTATTCTTCAGCAGGATCACAAATTGATCGAATGATTCGATCTGACCTTGTAGTTTAATACCATTCACAAGGTAGATAGATACCGGGATACGCTCACGACGTAGCGCGTTTAGAAATGGGTCTTGTAGAGATTGCCCCTTAGCCATTTTTATTTTCCTTATTTAATTTGTAGTTGTAATTATTTAGCTAGTGGTGCAATGCAAAAGATACGGCTTTTGCATCTGAGCTAAACGAATCAAAAATGCACTCTAAGTAATTAGCAGCATAGTATAAAAACCGCCAACAACAGATCCTTTGAGAGTGCGTTCACGCAAAAACGATCACATTATACACAGCTATGTCAATCAGATGCTATTGCTTCCGACATCGTTTCTAATGCCTGTTCAATGTTCTCGCTATCCAACCAAGTTAAATCATCCCAGCTGCGTAACCAGGTGATTTGACGCTTGGCCAATTGACGAGTCGCGCATACGCCACGAAATACCGCTTCGTCACGTGTACACTCCCCATCTAAATACTCCCACATCTGTCGGTAACCGACGCATCGTATGGAAGGAAGATCGGGGTGAAGATCTTTTCGCGAATGTAACGCTTTCATTTCTTCTTCAAAGCCCGCTTCCATCATCTTCTCGAAACGGAGTTCAATCCGACGGTGAAGTTCTGCCCTATCCTTGGGAGCTATTGCAAACTGCTTGACTCGGTATGGTAGGCTTTCACCTTTCGTTTGAGTCAATTCAGTCAAAGTTTTACCTGAAATGCGAAATACTTCCAATGCCCGAGATAAACGTTGGGGATCATTGGGATGGATTCTCGCGGCTGACACAGGATCAACCTCTTTGAGTTCATCGTGCAACACTGACCAACCTTTAGTCAATGCCTCTTGTTCAATTTGCTGACGAATTTCAGGATTTGCAGCAGGAAGTGGTGATAAACCTTCAAGTAACGCCTTGTAATACAGCATTGTTCCACCCACAAGAAGTGGAATTTTTCCTTCTGCAACAATATCATCCATCGCTTTCAATGCATCTCGACGAAAGTCGGCAACAGAGTAAGATTCACTTGGATCCAAAATATCTATCAAGCGATGAGGCGCCAAACTTAACTCTTTTTCATCCGGTTTCGCCGTACCGATATCCATCCCTTTGTAGATCAAAGCAGAATCAACACTGATGATCTCAATCGGAAATTTTTGACGAAGACGAATCGCCAGCTCAGTTTTTCCTGATGCAGTTGGCCCCATTAAAAATAGCGCCAAAGGTAGTTTATCTGTCATGGTTTTAATTTGGCTATCGTGGCAGAGAAATCAACAGCGGATACGAATTTTGTATCTTCTAATGGCAATTGACCATGTCTTAGCTGTTCAAGTTCCGCAATAATTTGAATGGCTTCAGAAAAAGTATAGTGACTCTTCACTGTCGTGACCTGTAATGCGAGCCAATCTATCAACTCAGACAGCATCTGAGCCGCTGCTATACCTTCGTTCACACAAGATTGCGCGTAAGATAACAGATCTGGTACTAAATTTTGTAAGTTTTGTTGACGCAGCGGAGCTGGGACGCCCATCACCATTAAGGCGTGCTCGTTTCTCGCTTTCAATTGAATACCAAGCAATGCCAAATCTTGTTGATAATCTTGGGCCAGTCTCACTAATTCGGCCTCTAACTTAATAGATAGAGGAACAAGCAGAGGTTGTGCCTTGAGTGCACCATCGCTTGGAGAAAGCTGGCCTTTTACACGATAAAATTCTGCTCTAGGTAACGAGACTAACGCCGCCCCACTGTCACTGCTCATCAAAACAAATTGTTCATCGACCACCATCAGCGCTTTGCCTAATGCAGTAATCGATGGCATTGATGTGTGCGAAGTTATCGTTTGGGGCGCTATTGGAGTGACTGCCTGAGCCTCAAACTCTGGCGTTTTCAACAGCTCGTGATAAGCGCGTACTTCTTGTTTAGTTGGCGCTGGTTCTACGTGGCGCTCTTTACTGTGACTTGGCTTTGGTGCGGGTTTGGATTCCACCCAATCATTACGTTTGAATGACTCCACTACGCGCGCCTCTCGCACGGAGGTTTCACTAGGACCGCTATTACGAGGCTTCACTTCATAATCACTGCGTCCAGGATAAGCCGGTGTACTATCTATCGCTTGATAAACCCGCTCTGGTACTGGTGAAGATGCTGGCTCTTGTACTTTTTCAGGCTCTGGCGAATGCTCAATCTCTTCGGACTCAGTCGGTTCCACGCGATGAAATGCCGATTCATTCACCTGTGGTTTATCAATCACGGCGCTTTGTGAAAGTGCATCCGTCAAAGCTTGATAGATGAAATCATGCACCAAACGAGCTTGGTGGAAACGCACTTCATGCTTAGCAGGGTGAACATTCACATCTACTTGGTGCGGATCTAGCTCAATAAAGAGCACATACGCAGCAAACTGATCTGGCTTTAAGCTCATTTCATAGCTTTGACGAATCGCGTGATTGATTAATTTGTCACGCATCATTCGGCCATTCACATAGCAATATTGTAAATCGCTTTGCTGCCTTGCTCCCTCTGGTGTGGTAATCCACCCATGTAACTTTAACCCTTGATGCTCAAGCTCGATTCTGAGCATATGCCGCACAAACGCATTACCGCAGACAGCAGCAATACGCTTTTCGGTTTGAAGCTGATTTTTCGCCGCGCGATATTGACGGATGATCTTGCCGTTATGACGCACATTGATGGTGACATCAAAGCGGCTTAACGCAATGCGTTTCAATAACTCATCAATATGAGCAAATTCGGTTTTCTCCGTACGAAGAAACTTGCGACGCGCTGGAGTATTAAAAAATAAGTCCAACACCTCAACAGTCGTGCCAATCGGGTGCGCTGCTGGCTTAAGCTTCACCTGCATATCACGCCCTTCGGAGTAGGCACTCCAGGCTTCTTCTTGTGCCGCAGGACGCGACGTGAGCGTCAAACGCGAGACTGAGCTAATACTGGCTAACGCTTCACCGCGAAAACCTAGACTCATAATGGCTTCGAGATCATCTAAGGTATGTATCTTAGATGTCGCATGACGACTGAGCGCTAAGCCAAGTTCATCTTTCGCGATACCTTTTCCGTTATCACGAACACGAATCAGCTTTGCGCCTCCTTTCTCGATATCGATATCGATTCGAGTTGCGCCAGAATCAAGACTATTTTCAACCAGCTCTTTAATCACAGAAGCAGGTCTTTCGACCACTTCCCCTGCGGCGATTTGGTTTGCAAGTCTGGCTGGCAAAATTTTAATCGTCATAATGAGTTAGAAGCTCACCTACTTGTTTGGAATGATCAGGACTTGCCCAACCGCTAGCTGATCAGAGCGTAAGTTATTCGCTTTACGAATGCTCGATACGCTAACGCCGTATTTGGACGCTATTTTGCCAAGGAACTCACCCCGAGAAACCTTGTGCTTACGAATCGGTTTATCTTTTACCGCGACCGTTATCTTCAACTTTTGCCCTACCCACAAGGTATCTGACTTCAAGTTATTCTCTCGGCGGATATCTGAAACCTTCACTTTATAGTGATTCGCAATCTTACCTAAGAACTCACCAGACTTAACCTTGTGCGTAATGGTTTCTGTCTCAACAGTAATCGGTTTACTTGGCACTTTAATCGTACCAGCAGAAGGAATGTTGAGCTTCTGACCAATTGCCAAGCCTGTCGACTTCAAGTTGTTTGCCGACATCAGCGCTTTAGAGCTAAGCCCATATTTGTTCGCGATCACCGATAATGACTCGCCACGCTTTACAATATGTACCATTGGCTTCGCTGAAGGCGAGAACACCGTACCCTCTGGTGGGTTATCTTTTAAGTACTTGACGACCGCCTTAGTGATAGCCTGAGCTAACTTATCTTGGTGCGCTCGTTGAAACAGTAATCGCTCTTCTGTTGGGTTAGAAATAAAGCCCGTTTCCACTAGCACAGACGGAATCTGTGGAGAGCGTAAAACCGCAAGGCTGGTGTTGATCGGTTTGGTGTTATGCAGGTGCGCAACACGTCCCATCTCACCTAGGATTTCTGTTGCCAGCTTATAGCCTTCTTTTTGTGAATGACTAAACTGCAAGTCCAACAAAGTTTGGTTCACGTTACGATCTTTTGTCTTCGTGAAGAACGCATTACCCGAGCCGCCCAATAACTCAGACTGTTTCTCATGGTTCTCGACCCAACGAGCAATTTCGGTATTTGCACGACGAGTATTTAGTACGAAGACCGATCCACCGCGAGGCTTCGGTGAAGTAAACGCATCTGCGTGAATGGAAATCAGCAAGTGCGCATCATTTTCACGAGCAATCGCGACACGACGGTTTAAGTTTACAAAATAATCTCCCGTACGAGTCATGCGCGTTTTAATACCAGGAGTCGCATCGAGCTGAGCAGCAATTTTTCTTGAGATACTCAATACCGCATCTTTCTCGTACTTACGACGTGAAGGGCCAATAGAGCCAGGGTCTTCCCCACCGTGACCAGGGTCGATAACAATTAACACTTCTTGAGCTCGTTGAACTGAACTCATGTCTTTGCTGGCCGCCGCTGGCTTACTCGGTTTAGAGGTCGATGCCTTCTTACCGTGCGGTAAATCAATCACCAAGCGGTGACCATACTGCCCACCTGGTGTTGGGCTTAATTTAAATAATTCCGCTTGAACGCTCTTTTTTAGTTCAAACACCAAACGATAAGTGCCCTTCTCTGGAGGCGAGCTTTTTCGTACCAGTTTTAAAACAGGGCTATCCGTAACAGTAACAGGCAGTTTGGCCTGCATCGTCGTGCTTTTTAAATCCACGACAAGGCGATCCGGCCCTGATAAAGAGAAATAGGAATAGTCAGCTTCCGAGCCTAAATCGATGACAACACGTGTTTCATCAGGTGAAGGCCAAACTCGAAAACTCTTAACGACGTTAGCAAATGCTAAATTGGGGATGAGAAGGAGAAAAGTGGCGACAAACGTCGCCACTACTCTAAAATTTGAAAAACTCAACATAGCTCCAATCGACTGAGTAACTGCACACCATAATCATTATTAGCTGTTAGTTCGGCTACACGTTGCTCACCTTGGTAGCGAATGTTTACATCAAGATCCGGTTGTGGCAGTAAGCCATGCCCTTTTTCAGGCCATTCAACCAAGCAAATCGCATCGTCTGTGAAATAGTCTCGAATCCCCATAAACTCAAGCTCTTCAGGATCCGCAAGACGATAAAGGTCGAAGTGATATACTTGCCACTGATCCAACTGGTACGGTTCGACTAGAGTATAAGTTGGACTTTTCACGTTACCTTGATGACCAAGAGCACGGACAAAACCACGACTAAAGGTTGTTTTACCTGCACCCAAATCACCATGCAGATAAATTGTGGTTTGCTGGGAACAAAGCTGAGCCAAAGCGGTGCCTAGTGCAACCGTTTCATGCTCATCTTTTAAATTGAATTGTTTCGTGCTCATTGATGCTTCTCTAACTAATGATCGTTGACTATATAAAAATCAAAAGAACAGGAATAGTAAACCGTGTTGGTTTTGAGAGACAAGCTTTCAAATGTCATATGTGCGAAAAAAGTATCCAATAAACGGTATCTTAATCATCTTAGTATCGACCTAGATTTAGAATATATGCAAATGACTTCAATAAGCAGTATTCACAACATCAAAAACGTACCTAACTGGGTAGCACCAAAGCCAGAGATCCGTTAAGATCCGCCCCCCTTTATTCCGGTGGTTAACATGAACTACGAACAACTCGCACAACAAATCAAAGTTTGGGGAAAAGAACTCGGCTTCCAAAAAGTTGGGATCTGCGACGTTGATCTGAGTGAACATGAAGCAGCACTACAAAAATGGCTTGATGCAGGCTATCACGGCTCAATGGATTGGATGGCTCGTCACGGTATGATGCGTGCTAGACCCCATGAGCTACTCCCGGGAACCGTTCGCGTTATCAGCGTCCGGATGGACTATCTGCCACCAGAGGCTCAATTCGCTTCGAACCTCGCGAATAAAAGTCATGCCTATATTAGCCGCTACGCACTAGGGCGCGATTATCACAAGCTCGTCAGAAAGCAGCTAAATAAGCTCGGCAAACTTATTGAACAAGAGGTTGGTCAATATGGTTACCGACCTTTCGTTGATTCCGCACCAATATTAGAGCGACCTCTCGCCCAAAAAGCGGGCTTAGGTTGGACAGGGAAACATTCCCTGATTTTAGATCAAGACTGTGGATCGTGGTTCTTTTTAGGTGAACTACTTATCGACTTACCACTACCCGTAGATGAGCCAAGCGTTGATCAGTGCGGTAAATGCAAAGCATGCATTACATCATGCCCAACACAAGCCATCGTTGAAGACAAAGTTGTCGATGCCAGGCGTTGTATCTCTTATCTCACCATCGAGTTCGATGGCGTGATTCCTGAAGAGTTTCGAAAGCCAATGGGTAACCGCATTTATGGTTGTGACGACTGTCAATTGGTTTGCCCATGGAACCGCTACGCCGACATAACGGAGCAAGATGATTTCCACCGTCGTGACAGTTTCAAAAACCCTGACCTCGTCGACATGTTTAACTGGGATGAAGCGACTTTTCTAAAAAATATGGAAGGCTCCGCTATCCGTCGTATTGGTCATATACAGTGGCTACGTAACATCGCTGTCGCACTTGGTAATGCAGAATATAGTCAGCGAATCATAGATGCGCTGGAAAGTCGGCAAGGTGAAAATAAATTACTTGATGAGCACATTAAATGGGCTTTGACAGAGCAACTGAATCAACTCCCCACTGAGAGTAATTCATCTATAGAGACGAAAAAGCAACGCTTAATAAGGATAGTCGAGAAGGGACTGCCGAGAGACGCATAGAGCGTAGTCTATATGCAAGAGATTGAAAGTACTTTTGCATGTTCAATTCATGACCTTGTTCTCAATTTTGTAATGTGGAAAAAAATTTGAGATTCAAGAAAAACAAGCTAGCAGAAAAAAGTTAAACACAGCTCGGAGAAATGACTAGGATCAAAAAAATATCAGTTAATGATCGTATTTTAACGTACTCGATCCGACAAAAAACTTATTTTTTCTTTATATAACAAAGATTTAATTGATATTTCTTTGTTGTTTCCACTTCACTTTAGAGAAAAGATCTTTCTTCCCCATCATAAAAAGTCAAGCTAAAAACACTTTATCAACCAACTTATCCACAGAACGACGTATGTGGATAACTCTGTTAATTAAAGTAGATAAAACACGCGAAGCCTCATCATACTTGTACGTCAGCCGATTCATATCGTGTTTTAAACACAAACGAAATCGTCCGACATCATATGATGCGGATAAAAGTTTAGCTTTTGGGGATTCATGCTTCGCAGCATTATGAAAAGAGCGATGTGATTGGTTGCGAGAAGCAGGAGTTGAATCAAGCGGCGCATCCGTAGACGACTTAACAATTGTATACTAAATAAGTACTCAATCTATCGTCTTGTATTTGGTTGCGGGGGCCGGATTTGAACCGACGACCTTCGGGTTATGAGCCCGACGAGCTACCAAGCTGCTCCACCCCGC
>NZ_JAWOWP010000023.1:0-51710 GCF_033340555.1 Vibrio sp. 1069 | reverse complement strand
GTCTACGTTTCGCGATCCGTGAAGGTGGCCGTACAGTAGGTGCTGGTGTTGTTGCTAAGATCTTCGACTAATTCATAACGAATTAAACGAAATCTTGCACTGTTCTTCTTTTTGAAGAAAGCGCATCGAAAAGGGAAGCTTAGGCTTCCCTTTTTCATTTCTAGATTACATTTAGTTATAAGTGTTGAAATAAAAGACGTCACTTTTTCGATTTAAAAACAGAGTTTTACCGGCTTTGTTTCTTAACGCTTTTACTCACCCCTCTTAACCCTTTGATCTTTTCCTGCAGCGGTAAAATCTTTATAACCAAATATTCTGAGCGGACACCATAATGCGACTGGTAACAAGAACTATTCTTGTTTATATTGTTTGTCACAGATTAGTTTTATAGGTTTTTTGAGTATGTACGTTTGTCTTTGCCATGGTGTCTCCGACAAAAAAATTAGGAAGTTGGCGATAGATGAAGGCGTAACAGATATTAAAGGAATCAAAAAGTGCACGGCATTGGGCAGCCAATGTGGTAAGTGCATCAGACAGGCCAAGGAAATTTTAGCGGAAACTAGTTACACGGAATTTAAACAAGCCAGCTAATTGCTGTAAGTATGCAGTAATTATTTGCCTTACATTTTGACACCTTCTCATTTGCTTCTACATTTAAATGAAGCCAAAGAGGAGGGTTTTGTCATGAAAGGCGATCCAATCATCATTCAACATCTCAATAAAGTGCTCGGTAACGAGCTCGTCGCTATTAATCAGTATTTTCTTCACGCCCGAATGTATAAAGACTGGGGCTTAAAGCACCTAGCAGACAAGGAATATCACGAATCTATCGATGAGATGAAGCATGCCGATCATCTAATTGAGCGTATTTTGTTCCTTGAAGGCCTACCGAACCTACAAGATTTAGGTAAGTTGATGATTGGTGAAGATACCAAGGAAATGTTCGAGTGTGACTTAAAGCTTGAAATGGCGGCTATTCCAGATTTAAAAGATGCGATTGCCTACGCTGAAGACATTCGAGATTATGTGTCTCGAGATCTCTTCCAAGATATTCTTGAAGATGAAGAAGAACATGTTGATTGGCTAGAGACGCAACTTGGCTTGATTGAAATGTCTGGTATTGAGAATTATCTCCAAGCGCAATACGTGGACGAAGAGTAACGATACTTTCTGAGTTTGCATACTCCAATAATAGTAAGAAGAAAGAGCACCTGACTCGAAAATCAGGTGCTTAACCCCGTTATCTGGTCTAATCTCTTTTATTATCGGCTTTTTAAGGATATTGCTCGCAATCTTGCCTATGAAGTTTGATTTCTATCCGATAGAATTTATGCCCCCTTACCTAAAAATAAAAAAGAGAAACGTCCATGTCTGAAGACAACCACCAAGCAGCCACTCCAGAAGAAGAACATCGCCAAAAAGCATTGGATTACCATGCTTATCCAACTCCAGGAAAGATTGCTGTCGAACTTACAAAGCCTGCGGAAACGGCGGGTGATCTTGCCCTTGCTTACAGCCCTGGTGTTGCAGAGCCAGTGCGTGAAATCGCACAAAACCCGGATAACGTGTACAAGTACACTGCAAAAGGGAACATGGTTGCTGTTATTTCTAACGGTACCGCTATTCTAGGTCTAGGTAACCTAGGTCCACTTGCATCTAAGCCAGTGATGGAAGGTAAAGCGTTACTGTTTAAGCGTTTCGCAGGTCTTGACTCTATTGATATTGAAGTTAAGCACCGCACGATCGATGAATTTGTTGATACTGTTGCGAGCATTGCAGACACTTTTGGCGGTATCAACCTTGAAGATATTAAAGCACCAGACTGTTTTGAGATTGAAAAGCGTCTGATTGAGCGTTGTGATGTACCAGTATTCCACGATGATCAACATGGTACTGCTATTGTAACGGCAGCGGGTATGCTGAATGCAATCGAACTTCAAGGTAAGAAACTTGAAGATTCAACAATTGTTTGTCTTGGCGCTGGCGCTGCCGCTGTAGCGTGTATGGAGCTTCTGATCAAATGCGGCGCAATGCGCGAAAAAATCTACATGCTAGATCGCAAAGGTGTGATTCACACTCGTCGTGATGATCTTAATGAATATAAGCAGCTATTTGCGAACAATACAGATAAGCGCACACTAGAAGACGTGATTGAAGGTGCAGATCTGTTCCTAGGTGTATCTGGTCCAAACCTATTGCCAGCGGAAGCGTTGAAGTTGATGGCAGATAAGCCAATCGTATTCGCATGTTCTAACCCGGATCCTGAAATCAAGCCGGAACTTGCTCACGCAGTTCGTGATGACTTGATCATGGGTACTGGCCGTAGTGATTATCCTAACCAAGTTAACAACGTATTGTGTTTCCCATTCATTTTCCGTGGTGCTCTTGATGTGCGTGCAAGTGAAATCAATGATGAAATGAAACTTGCAGCCGTTGAGGCGATTCGTGAGCTAGCAAAAGAGCCTGTACCTGAAGCCGTATTGAAGGCTGCAGGTGTTGATAAGCTAGAGTTTGGTGCGGACTATATTATTCCAAAACCAATGGATTCACGTTTGCTACCACGTGTTGCAAAAGCGGTTGCTCAGGCGGCGGTTAATTCAGGTGTAGCTCGTATCGAGATGCCTGAAAACTACATGGCAGAGTAATATATCTTTCAGATGTGATACATAAAAAATGGGACGCTATTGCGTCCCATTTTTTATGTCATTCATTTGGCTCGAGGCAAGAGTTATTACCTGAAACCTCTTATCAGGCTTTTTTATTCTTCGTCGAATGACTCAAATTCGATGCCCATTTCCGTCATCAGCGCTTTTACTTCTGTTGGAATATCATCAGGACGGTCTTTACGAAGGTCTTCATCTGTCGGAAGTGGCTGACCTGTGTACGCGTGCAAAAATGCCTCGCATAGCAGTTCGCTATTGGTTGCATGGCGTAAGTTATTGATCTGACGGCGAGTACGCTCATCAGTTAGCACCTTTAAAACTTTTAGCGGGATAGAGACGGTAATTTTTTTTACTTGTTCGCTTTTTTTGCCGTGCTCTGCATATGGGCTAATGTATTCGCCATTCCAGTCAGCCATTGCACACCTTCATTTATGTAATCGGTTAAAAATAATTTAGGTGCTGATTTTAGCTGCATTTACCGCCATAAGCAAAGACATATAGACGTCTAGAAGTGTTGACGTCTCATTTTTTGACGAGTAAAGTGAACATAACAGCAAAGGAAGCGTGTTGATCACTTTATGTTACTCATTAGATATAGCGCATTCCTATTTAGAAGTCATTACCCGTGAAAGGATACACCCATGAGCACTCGCAAACCTGCGACCATTGCAGTACGCACTGGTATTGAATCAGACAGCCAATATCATGCTGTCGTTCCACCTATTTATCTTTCCACTAACTATGGTTTTCCTGCTTTTGGTGAAGTGCCCAAGTATGATTACACACGATCTGGTAATCCAAACCGCGGACTGTTGGAAAGTGCGCTATCTGAACTTGAGTCTGGAAAAGGAGCGGTTGTTACTAACTGCGGTACGTCGGCATTAAATTTATGGGTTTCCGCTTTTCTCGGCCCAGATGATCTCATTATTGCTCCTCACGATTGTTATGGCGGCACCTATCGTCTTTTTAATACTCGAGCTAGCAAAGGCGATTTTAAGGTTCAGTTTGTCGATCAATCAGACGAACAGGCTTTAGATGCTGCATTGGCACAAAAACCAAAACTCATTTTGCTAGAAACTCCGTCAAACCCTCTGGTTCGCGTAGTGGATATTGCAGCTACCTGTGAAAAAGCGAAACAAGTCGGCGCGTTAGTTGCGGTGGACAATACCTTTTTGACACCCGTGTACCAAAAACCTTTAGAGCTAGGTGCGGATTTTGTTATCCACTCCACAACAAAGTACATCAACGGTCATTCGGACGTAATTGGTGGGGTAATCATCACCAACACAGAAGCGCATGCAGAAGAGCTTGCATGGTGGGGCAATTGTATTGGTGCAACGGGCACACCTTTCGATAGTTACATGACACTGCGAGGTATTCGTACGCTTGGTGCTCGTATGAAAGTACATGAAGAGAGCTCACAGCAGGTACTGGCTTACCTACAGAAACAAGCGTTAGTTAAAACTATCTATCATCCAAGCCTGCCGGAACATCCAGGTCATGACATCGCTAAAAAGCAGCAAACGGGCTTTGGCTCTATGTTGAGTTTTGAGTTTGCTGGTTCGTTTGAGCAGTTAAAGGTGTTTGTGAAAGAGCTCCAACTGTTTTCATTAGCTGAATCATTAGGTGGTGTAGAAAGTTTGATTTGCCACCCGGCATCCATGACTCACCGTGCAATGGGTGAGGAGGCACTGGCGGAGGCTGGGGTCTCTCATCAACTATTGCGTTTGTCTGTCGGTTTGGAAGATGCACAAGACCTCATCACAGATTTAGAACAAGCGTTCGCTAAAGCTACCCAGTAATAGGAGACGATAACAATGACTGTACAACGTCAGCTGCATAAGTTTGGTGGCAGTAGCTTAGCAAACCCAGAATGCTACTTACGCGTTGTGGGTATTCTCAAAGAGTATTCGACAGAAAATGATCTTGTGGTCGTCTCTGCTGCAGGAAAAACCACTAATCGCTTGATTGAGTTTTTGGAAGGGTTAAATAAAGATGGCCGAATTGCGCATGAAGCGCTTCAAAGCTTAAGACAGTTTCAAACTGAGCTAATAGAAAGCTTGTTGGAGAGTGAAGCAAAAGAAGAGCTGTTAGCTTTATTACATGATGAGTTCAGTACTCTCTCGGAGCTGACTGCACCACTCACTAATGCGCAAAAAGCCGCGGTACTGGGGCACGGAGAAGTATGGTCTGCTCGCCTATTGGCCGCGTTATTATCTCAACGTTCTATCCCTGCGGTTGCACAAGATGCACGAGCGTTTTTACGTGCAGAAGCGGGAACTCAACCAGAGGTTGATCGCGCTCGTTCATACCCTTTAATTAAAGAGATCCTCGCGCAGCATAACCATAAACGTGTGGTAATTACTGGCTTTATGGCTCAGAACGAGGCAGGAGAAACCATTCTACTTGGTCGTAACGGCTCTGACTATTCTGCAACGGTCATAGGCGCGCTTGCTGAAGTCAGTACTGTCACGATTTGGAGTGATGTTGCTGGTGTCTATAGTGCCGATCCACGTTTGGTGTCTGACGCTTGTTTATTACCGTTACTTCGATTGGATGAAGCCAGTGAACTTGCTCGCTTAGCTGCCCCAGTGCTACACAGTCGCACGCTTCAGCCTGTGGCGCAAAGTACCATGGACCTTAATCTCAAGTGTAGCTATCTGCCAGAGTCGGGTTCTACTCGTATTGAGCGTGTATTGGCATCTGGTCGTGGCGCTAAAATTATTACTTCACTGGATGATGTTTTATTGGTGCAGTTGTCTTTCATGCATGGGCACGACTTCGAAAAAACACAGAGTGATGTATTACAAGCGTTGCAGCGCGCGCAATTAGAGCCACTGGCATTTGAAGCTCAATCCGATCAGCACACGCTACGCTTGGCTTACACCGCAGAAATCGCCGGTGGTGCATTGAAACACTTGCAAGAGCTTGCGGTAGAGGCTGAAATTAAGCTAAAAGAAGGTTACTCGCTCTTAGCTGCGGTAGGTGCAGGCGTTACGAAAAACGCCAATCATTGCTTTGGCTTTTATCAGAAGCTAAAGCACTCTCCGGTAGAATTTATCTCTGAAACAGACTCAGGGCTGAGCCTAGTCGCTGTTTTGCGCCGTACTGATACTGAGGCGTTGGTTCAAACGATTCATAGCCAGTTGTTCCAAGCGCAAAAACGCGTGGCAGTGGCTTTATGTGGCAAGGGTAATATTGGTTCTAGTTGGTTAAATTTATTTGCGACGCAAAAAAGTGAGCTCGAAAAACGTCATGGTATGAGCTTTGATCTTGTCGCGGTTGTGGATAGCCAAACCTATTGGTTCGATGAGCAAGGTATTGAGGCGGCGAGTGTTGCTGAACGATTTGATGATGAAAGCATAGCAAACAATGGGGATTGGCTGGCACGTTTGGGAGCGCTTAAAAGCTACGATGAAGCCGTCGTGCTTGATGTTACCGCAAGTAAAGAGTTGGCTCAGCGCTACGTAGAAATCGCACAGCAAGGCATTCATTTGATTTCCGCTAACAAAGTTGCCGGTTCCGCAGATAGCCAGTACTACCATCAGGTTCAAGATGCATTCGCTAAAATTGGTCGTCATTGGCTATACAACGCAACGGTTGGTGCTGGGTTACCGATAAACCATACCGTGCGAGATCTTCGTGAAAGTGGGGATGAAATCGTCGCTCTATCGGGTATTTTCTCGGGGACGCTATCATGGCTGTTCCAACAGTTTGATGGTTCTGTGCCATTTAATGATTTAGTCGATCTTGCTTGGCAGCAAGGTTTAACCGAACCTGATCCTCGTTCTGATTTAGATGGCTCCGATGTAATGCGTAAGTTAGTCATCTTGGCTCGAGAGTCGGGCCTAGATATAGAACCAGACAGCGTTAAAGTTGAGTCTTTGGTGCCAGAAGAATTAAGAGAACTGAGCTTAGATGATTTCTTCGATAATGGAGCGTTGTTGAGTGAAATACTTCAAGAGCGTCTGACAAAAGCACAGAGAAACGATCAAGTGCTTCGCTATGTGGCGCGTTTAGAAAAAAATGGTAAAGCAACGGTGGGAGTCGAAGCGTTATCTCGTGAGCACGCGCTCGCCAACTTATTGCCATGCGATAACATTTTTGCCATAGAGAGCAAGTGGTACAAAGATAACCCTCTGGTCATTCGAGGACCAGGCGCTGGCAGAGAAGTGACAGCCGGCGCTATTCAATCCGACCTCAACCGATTGGCTGGTTTATTTTAAAGTTGCGATTGACCTAAAAACCCTGGAATTAATCCAGGGTTTTTTATTCCCCTATCAGTGCCATACTGAAGTCATAACCCGTGCAAAATGGTGAGATGATGCTCAAGTAGAAACTTGAACTATCTTCATTATTAACTTGAGAAAAATTCATAATTACAAGGTTGACATTAAATCGTATTCAATACATTCTGTAGACATATAGACGTCTAAACGTCGATTTTAAGGATTTGTTTTCGTGGCGGAGTGCCGCAGGGAGAGTAAGATGGGATATACGCACGCAGGCCATATCGACGCCTTGAACCAGAATATTGCTGAGTTATCAGATAACATCAATGTATCGTTTGAGTTTTTTCCGCCAAGCAGCGCTAAGATGGAAGAAACACTTTGGAATTCAGTGCACCGTCTTAAAACGCTTCAACCTAAATTTGTTTCTGTGACTTACGGTGCGAACTCCGGCGAGCGTGACAGAACACACTCCATCATTAAAGAAATTAAAGCCACAACCGGATTGGTTGCCGCTCCCCATCTCACTTGTATTGATGCGACTCGTGAAGAGTTGATTAATATTGCCGATGATTATTGGAACAATGGTATTGAAAATATCGTCGCTCTGCGTGGTGATATTCCTCCAGGTGGCGGTGCGCCTGATATGTATGCCTCGGATTTGGTTGAGCTGCTGAAATCACGCCACGATTTCGATATCTCCGTTGCAGCATTCCCTGAGGTTCACCCTGAAGCTAAAAGCGCACAGTCTGACTTATTGAACCTAAAACGTAAGGTAGATGCAGGTGCAAACCGTGCTATTACTCAGTTCTTTTTTGACGTTGAGTCTTACCTGCGATTCCGTGACCGTTGTGTCGCAGCAGGAATTGACGTAGAGATTGTGCCAGGAATTTTGCCTGTATCGAACTTTAAGCAAGCTTCTCGCTTTGCGGCACAGAACAATGTGAAAGTACCAGGATGGATGAGCAAACAATTCGATGGCTTGGATGATGATCCGGTGACTCGCCAGCTTGTAGGAGCTAGCCAAGCTATTGATATGGTGCGTGTACTGAGTCGTGAAGGGGTTAAGGATTTTCACTTCTACACACTAAACCGTGCAGAGATGACTTACGCGTTATGCCATACGTTGGGTGTTCGTCCTCGCGCAGTAGTCGGTGCGTAAACCTAGTTTCAAAAAGATAAAAGGCTTGCCAAGTGGCAAGCCTTTTTCGTTTTATCAAAGCAAAAGGAGTTTAACCAATCACTTCAAGTTCAGTTAGAACTTCTTCTGCCCAAGTGATCCAAGTTTCACGTAACAGTAGGTTACGGCGAAGCGTTAGACGTTCTAGGCGAGCTTGTTTATCTAAAGTTGACGGCGTTGCGTAGTAAGCCGCTTCAATTTCTTTGTAGTGAGAAACCAGTTTGCGAGACTCTTCAACTAGCTCGGCGAGTTGGTCACGGAATGGAGCCGCTGGTTGAACGGCACATGCCATCAATTTCGCTGAAAACTCATCACGAACTGTTGGGTGTGCAGTTGGTTGATCAAACCACTCTCCTAAAGCGCTGCGACCAGCGTCTGTAATGGAGTAAACCTTGCGGTCTGGTTTGCCTTCTTGGGGTTCTAATACGCAAGTAACCAGTTCTTTCTCAGCCATTTTGTTGAGTTCACGGTACACCTGTTGGTGGCTTGCTTTCCAGAAGTAACCGATGCTAGCAGAGAATTCTTTAGTGATATCGTAACCGGTTGCGTCGCGAGTGCTAAGAACAGTTAAGATTACGTGTGGTAATGACATGTCTTCAATCCAAATGGTCAATAAACTTGTAAACAAGCTACTTATACTTTCAGCTGCGCTCTTACTGGCACTTGAGTTTTTTAATGTATAAGTAGCACCAACAATGTTGGTCCTGTCACCTTAAAGCCGTTTATCACCTAGAGAGATGGGGAGTCCCATCAAGGCTGGAGCAGGTATGATTGGATTTATGAGCTCTCAGCAGGCAAGTAGTATATAAATAATAAGCATGAAGTGGAATAGTAGGACAAAATTACCCTAAAAAACTAACATAATAATCAATAGTGTTAACTTGTGGTTTTTTATTCTTTTATTTTGGTATTTTTTGGGCCTCTAGTGGTGTATTTAACTGCCTTTGTTTTGGTGCGATTATCCTGTGATAAAAAAAAGCTGAGCATTTGCCCAGCTTTCTATTAAAAATGAAACGATTAGCCTGTGTTGCGCATACCTGCAGCAATACCAGCAATCGTCACCATCAACGCTTCTTCCAAGTTTGCAGAAGCTTCTTCGGTTTGACGCGTGCGGTATAGCAGCTCTGCTTGTAGCATATTCAATGGCTCAACGTAGATATTGCGTAAGCGAATAGACTCGAGTCCCCAAGGGTCATGCTGCATCAAGTTTTCATTGTTCTCTACATTCAGTACCGCTTTGATGTCTTCTTGAAGCTGAGCACGAAGCTTTTCACCGAGTGGACGGAGCGACTCATCCACCAATCGCTCATCGTAGTAGCGAGAGATATCAATATTACACTTCGAGTACACCATTTCCAGCATGCCGAGACGAGTTGAGAAAAATGGCCATTCGCGGCACATCTCTTCGAGCAATGCTTGGTGGCCTTTATCGATCGAGTATTGAATCGCTTCACCTGCGCCTAGCCATGCAGGAAGTACCAAACGGTTTTGACTCCATGAGAAGATCCACGGGATTGCACGTAAGCTTTCTACTCCGCCCTTAGGGTTGCGTTTTGCAGGACGAGAACCAAGTGGCAACTTGCCGAGTTCGAGTTCTGGTGTTGCTTGGCGGAAGTAAGGCACGAAATCTGGCTCGCCACGAACCACATTTCGGTAAGACTCACAGCTTACTTCTGATAGCACTTCCATCAAGTCGCGCCATTCTTGTTTTGGCTCTGGTGGCGGTAACAAGTTGGCTTCCAGAATCGCACTTGCATATAGGTTAAAGCTGTTTACTGCGACATCTGGGAGTCCCAGTTTAAAGCGGATCATTTCGCCTTGCTCTGTTACACGTAAACCGCCTTTCAAGCTTTTTGGTGGTTGCGACAAAAGCGCAGCATGCGCAGGTGCGCCACCGCGACCGACTGTGCCCCCACGACCATGGAATAGAGTTAGCTCAACGCCTTCTTCTTCAGCCACTTTAACTAACGATTCCATCGCATGATACTGAGCCCAACCAGCAGACATAACACCTGCATCTTTCGCTGAGTCAGAGTAACCAATCATGACCATCTGGTGGTTTTGGATAAAACCACGGTAAAGGTCAATCCCCATAAGCTGCTTGATGACCGATTCTGCGTTGTTCAAATCGTCTAGCGTTTCGAACAGAGGACACACATCCATGCGGTAAGGGCAACCTGCTTCTTGTAGCAGTAGATGAACGGCGAGTACGTCAGAGGCGGTACGTGCCATTGAAATAACGTAAGCGCCAAACGCTTCACGCGGTTGTGCTGCAACAATCTTACAGGTATCCAAAACCTCTTTGACGGGTTCAGACGGTTCCCAATCACGAGGGAGAAGCGGACGTTTAGATGCCAGCTCGTTAGTTAGAAAAGCAATCTTATCTTGCTCACTCCATTGTTCGTAATCACCAATACCTAAGTAGCGAGTTAGTTCAGACAAGACATCTGAGTGACGCGTGCTCTCTTGGCGGATATCAAGACGTACAAGATGGATACCAAATGCTTTTACGCGGCGTAGTGTATCCAGTAGTGAGCCGTTGGCTATTACACCCATGCCACATTCGTTTAGTGACTGGTAGCAGGCATACAGTGGTTCCCAAAGTTGCTCGACTTTTTGCAGTGGGGCTTTAACGGCCAGTTTTTGACCGTGGATCTTAGCATCGAGAATATCTTTGGTTTCATTGAGCAGAGTGCGTAATTGCTTCAGGATCGCACGGTATGGTTCGTGCTGATCTTCGCCAGCAAGTTCACGGACTTGATCGTTTGAAACTGTCATAGACAGCTCGCTGATCAACTCGTTGATGTCATTGAGATAAAGATCGGCGGCTTTCCAACGAGACAATAGTAAGACTTCACGCGTAACGTTGTGAGTAACAAACGGGTTACCGTCACGGTCACCGCCCATCCAAGAGGAGAAGTGCACTGGGCGAGCATCAATGGGTAAACCTTCTCCAAGGTAAGATTTTAGACGGTCATTCATCTCACGTAGGAAGTCCGGTACTGCTTCCCATAGAGAGTTTTCAACGACCGCAAAGCCCCACTTTGCTTCATCCAACGGAGTAGGGCGTTGTTGTCGAATCACGTCTGAATGCCAGCCTTGGGCAATCAGTTGCTCTAGGCGGCGTTCGGTTTTTCTGCGCTCTTTAGAAGAAAGATCGCTTAGCTCCAACTTTGATAAGCACTCGTTTATCTTGACCAGTTTGTTGATCATCGTACGGCGCGTAATTTCTGTTGGGTGAGCCGTCAATACCAATTCAATATTTAGATCACGAACCGCTTGGGCAGTGTCCAGTTTGCTCACATCGTTTTGTACCAGTTTAGAAAATAGCGAGTTAATCGCGTCTGGTTCACAAATGTGCTCTTCACAATGGCGTGAAATCGTGTGGTATTGCTCAGCGATATTGGTGAGGTTTAGAAATTGGTTAAACGCGCGAGTAACGGGCGTTAGCTGCTCATCAGGTAGATGTTTGATTTCTTCGATCAAGCTGTCCCTGTCTGCTTGATTCCCTGCTTGAGCTGATTTGGATAATTTACGAATGGTTTCCACTTTCTCGAAGATTTCTTCGCCATGGGCATCGCGAATGGTGTTACCCAATAAGTGGCCTAACATGCGCACATTACTTTTGAGTGCGGCGTATTTCTCGTTCATTGTCGTCCTGCCTCGTAAAAAAACTACATCCATTGTCCTTGTTAAGACTCCAATCTAGCGAAAAGCACCAGTTATAGTCAAATAAAGCAGACTAAGTTTGCAATTATTCCGCTGTCTCCTGATTTAGAGCAAATTTACGGCAGCCATAGAGTAAGAAGTGAAAATTAATTACAAAATAACAAGTTAAATAAGTGTTAAGACTAGCGCTAAATTGTGAAGATAAAAAGATGCAGCTCAATCGAGCTGCACAGACTTTTGAGCTTAAACGCGTATTAACAGCAGTACTTGACCATTGCCTTTGAAAGCACATCAATTGTGGGGTCGATAAAGTCGAAGGATAGAAACTCATCCGGTTGATGGGCTTGGTCGATTGACCCAGGGCCGAGCACCAAGGTTGGACACAACTGTTGTAGAAATGGTGCTTCAGTACAGTAGTTCACGGTTTCTGAACTGGTTTGGCAGATCTCTTCAACACCACCAATAAATGGGTGGTCATGTTGGCATTCGTAACCCGGAATAGGCTCATGCAATGGAATAATCTCCAGTCTCCCAGGCCATTTCGCTTCGACTTCTTTTAATGCTCCGCGCAACATGTTCTCTAAACCATCAAGGCTAATGCCGGGAAGAGGACGCACGTCGTAATGCAGCTCACAGCAACCACAAATACGGTTAGCGCTGTCACCACCGTGAATGTGTCCAAGATTTAGGGTAGGGCTTGGAATGGCAAAACCCGGATGGTGATATTCTTTAATCAATTTGTCACGCAGTTGCATCATGGCGAACATGACTTCATGCATGATCTCAATAGCGTTAACGCCAAGCGCTGGGTCCGATGAGTGACCGGACTTGCCTGTTACGCGAATGGCATTTGCCACATGCCCTTTATGACCTCGAATTGGTACAAGGCTGGTGGGTTCACCAATGATGCAGTAATCCGGCTTAAATGGGGCGTTTGCTGTGAAATGTCGCGCGCCCAACATGGTGGTCTCTTCGTCACAAGTGGCTAATACGTAAAGTGGTTTGCTCTGCTTGCTCCAATCGACTTTCTTCACTGCTTCATAAATAAAGGCGAAAAAGCCTTTCATGTCTGCTGTGCCTAAACCGTAGAAGCGGTTGTCTTTTTCCGTCAGTTTATGCGGATCAAAATTCCATCGCCCTTGATCGAATGGCACGGTATCGCTATGGCCAGCAAGTAAAAGGCCACCTTCACCCTCACCCATACGTGCGATCATATTGTGCTTGCCTGGCTCGACTTCGATCACTTCAACGCTAAAACCCAGATCTTTAAACCAAGATGCGAGTTTTTCGATGACTTTTGCATTGCCCTGATCCCAGCTCGGATCCGTGGAGCTGATAGAAGAGGTGCTGATGAGTCCTTCATAGACCTCTAGAAAAGTTGGTAATTGCATGGATTCTTCAAATCTCCTGTTGACAGACAGACCACAAAAATGTAAAACACATATTAAATCATATTTAATGAATAAAAAATCAAAATAAAGCAAAAATTAAATATGAATAGTCATTTGAGCCTTTAAGTATATGGATGTTACACAATGCTAAAAACCACGATTATTGGAGCCAGCGGTTACACCGGCGCAGAGTTAGCGTTAATGGTTAATAAACACCCACAACTCACGCTATCAGGTTTATACGTTTCCGCCAACAGTGTTGATGCGGGAAAGAGCATCGCGCAGCTGCACGGTAAGCTAGCGGGCATCATTGATATGCCAGTTTTACCACTAACGGATCCACTGCAAATCGCTCAAGAATCGGACGTGGTGTTTTTGGCAACGGCTCACGAAGTCAGCCATGATTTAGCCCCAACTTTCTTGGAGGCAGGCTGTCAGGTATTCGATTTATCGGGTGCATTCCGTGTGAAAAGTGAAGGCTTTTACGACACTTTTTATGGCTTCGAACATCAACATAACAACTGGCTAGATAAAGCAGCATACGGCTTAGCAGAGTGGAACCAAGAATCAATAAAAACCACTCCTTTGATTGCAGTAGCAGGTTGCTACCCAACCGCTTCACAGCTTGCAATCAAACCTTTATTAGAACATGCGTTGCTCGATACCAACCAATGGCCAGTGATCAACGCAACCAGTGGTGTATCAGGTGCAGGGCGTAAAGCCTCCATGGTTAACAGCTTCTGTGAAGTGAGCTTGCAACCTTATGGTGTATTTAACCATCGTCACCAGCCAGAGATTGCTCAGCACTTGGGTTGCGATGTGATTTTTACTCCGCACCTCGGCAACTTTAAACGCGGCATTCTTGCCACTATCACCATGAAGCTTGCGCAAGGTGTGACAGAAGCACAAGTGGCACAGGCGTTTGAACAAGCTTATCAAGGCAAGCCTGCGGTGCGTCTTAAAGGCGACGGTATTCCACGTATTCAGGATGTCGAAAATACCCCTTTCTGCGATATCGGCTGGAAGGTACAAGGCGAACACATCATTGTGATTTCAGCTATCGACAACCTACTTAAAGGTGCATCGAGTCAAGCGATGCAATGTCTCAATATTCATTACGGTTACCCAGAACTGACAGCGTTGCTGTAGTCGTTGAAAGAGGGAAATGCGATGACGCAAACCAATCAAGCTCCTTTAGTCATTAAGCTAGGTGGTGCAGCTCTATCATGCACTCAAACCTTAAGCCAACTTTTTGGTGCCATTGCGGCTTACCAAAAATCGGCACAGCGACAAATCGCCATCGTTCATGGCGGTGGCTACCTAGTTGATGAGTTGATGGCAAAGCTTCAGCTTGAAACCGTTAAGAAAAACGGTTTACGCGTAACGCCTTACGATCAAATTCCTGTGATTGCAGGCGCGCTTGCAGGCACTGCGAATAAGTTACTTCAAGGTCAAGCGATTGCGGACGGTCTTAACGCTGTGGGCCTTAGCCTTGCGGATGGTGGTTTGTGTCTTGTTGAAGAACTTGACCCAGAACTCGGCGCGGTAGGCAAAGCATCACCGGGTGACTCAGCACTATTACAAGCGGTGCTAAACACAGGTGCACTGCCGATCATCAGTTCAATTGGTTTAACCAAAGATGGCCAGATGATGAATGTGAATGCTGATCAAGCAGCAGTCGCGGTTGCGGGCGCATTAGATGCGGAGTTAGTCCTGTTATCAGACGTGAGTGGTGTATTAGATGGAAAAGGCCATTTGATCAAAACCCTGTCAGAGCAGCAAGCTAACTCGTTGATCGATGGACATGTGATCACCGATGGCATGATCGTCAAAGTTAAAGCCGCTTTGGAGGCCGCCAATGATCTTGGCCGTCCAATTGAAGTCGCGACCTGGCGTTACCCAGAAAAATTAGCACAGTTATTCGCTGGTGAAAGTATTGGTACTCAATTCTTGCCTCAATAAGCATCAGCAAAAGAATTCAATATTAGGAAGTCGTAGTTGGCACTGACCGCCGAGCGCAGCACCAGTTAAGTTTGGAGAAAAAACATGAGCAAAGTGAACGTAAATAAAGTGGTAGTCGCATACTCAGGCGGTCTAGATACTTCAGTAATTATCCCGTGGCTAAAAGAGAACTACGACTGTGAAGTAGTGGCTTTCGTTGCCGATGTTGGTCAAGGTGCCGAAGAGCTAGAAGGCATTGAAGCGAAAGCAAAAGCCTCCGGTGCTTCTGAATGCTACATCGCTGACCTGAAAGAAGAAATGGTCGCAGACTACATTTACCCAACGCTAAAAACCGGCGCGTACTACGAAGGTAAGTACCTGCTAGGTACATCAATGGCGCGTCCAATCATTGCTAAAGCGCAGGTTGAAGTGGCACGTAAAGTGGGCGCGGACGCACTGTGTCATGGCTGTACAGGTAAAGGTAACGACCAAGTGCGTTTCGAAGGTGCATTCGCAGCACTAGCACCGGACTTACAAGTGATTGCACCTTGGCGTGAGTGGGACCTAGTGAGCCGTGAAGAGTGTTTGGATTACCTCGCTGAGCGTAATATTCCTTGCTCTGCGTCTCTTACTAAGATCTATTCACGTGATGCAAACGCATGGCACATTTCGACGGAAGGCGGCGTTTTAGAAGATACTTGGAACGCACCAAACGAAGACTGCTGGGTGTGGACTGTCGACCCAGAGCAAGCGCCAAATGAAGCGGAGTACGTCACGCTGAAAGTAGAAAAAGGTGAAGTGGTCGAAGTTGATGGTGAAGCGATGACACCATACAACGCACTGGTTTACCTAAACGAGAAGGGCGCTAAGCACGGTGTTGGCCGTATCGATATCGTGGAAAACCGTCTTGTTGGAATGAAGTCTCGTGGTTGCTATGAAACACCGGGAGGCACCATCATGATGGAAGCGCTGCGCGCTGTAGAGCAGCTTGTGCTAGACAAATCATCATTCGAATTCCGTGAGGAGCTAGGTCTAAAAGCGTCTCACCTTGTATACGATGGCCGTTGGTTTACGCCACTATGTAAATCGATCCTTGCTGCTTCAGAAGAGCTAGCGCAAGACGTTAACGGTGAAGTGGTTGTTAAGCTTTACAAAGGTCAAGCGACAGTCACGCAAAAACGTTCTGACAACAGCTTGTATTCAGAAGAGTTCGCGACTTTTGGTGAAGATGAAGTGTACGACCAAAGCCATGCAGGTGGGTTCATCCGTCTTTACTCGCTATCAAGCCGTATTCGTGCATTGAACAGCCAGAAGAAATAATCCCTTAACATCCATCTTGGATTGAATAAAGACCCGCCATTTATAGGCGGGTCTTTTGGTTTCTAAAAGCGGGTACCTAAATTTGGCTTGAATATATATGTAAAAATATTGAATTTATACTTTATTTTTTATCGAAATTGCCGTAACGTTCACACATAAGAAAAAGTGAGCAAATGACCATCAAATTGGTTACTACTCATTCGAGAACGTTAGAGTAAGCAATAGTCATCAGGAGAGACGCAATGGCATTATGGGGCGGAAGATTTACCCAAGCGGCAGACACCAGATTTAAAGAGTTCAATGATTCGTTGCGTTTTGACTACCGATTGGCTGAGCAAGACATCGTAGGTTCAATCGCATGGTCTAAAGCTCTGCTTTCTGTTGATGTGCTATCGGCAGAAGAACAGCAAAAACTGGAACTTGCTTTAAATGAGCTGAAGTTAGAAGTGATGGAAGACCCTCACCAAATTCTTCGCTCTGATGCAGAAGATATCCACTCTTGGGTTGAACAGCAGCTAATCAGTAAAGTGGGAGATTTAGGTAAAAAACTCCACACTGGGCGTTCTCGTAATGACCAAGTCGCCACAGACTTGAAACTTTGGTGTCGTCAGCAAGGTCAGCAATTGTTGATTGCTTTAGATCGCCTACAAGCACAAATGGTCCATGTTGCTAAACAGCACCAAGGCACCGTATTGCCAGGCTATACTCATCTTCAGCGTGCTCAACCTGTAACCTTTGCTCACTGGTGCTTGGCTTATGTTGAAATGTTCGAGCGTGACTACTCTCGTCTGAATGATGCCTTACAGCGTCTCGACACTTGTCCACTTGGCTCGGGTGCTTTAGCGGGAACGGCTTATCCGATTGATCGCGAACAATTAGCACATAATCTCGGTTTCCACCGTGCTACGCGTAATTCACTAGATTCGGTTTCAGATCGTGATCATGTGATGGAACTGATGTCGGTGGCGTCGATTTCTATGCTTCACCTTTCTCGTCTCGCCGAAGATATGATCTTCTACAATTCAGGCGAGTCAAACTTCATTGAGTTAGCGGATACGGTGACATCTGGTTCGTCATTAATGCCACAGAAGAAAAACCCAGATGCACTTGAGTTGATCCGTGGTAAGACAGGGCGTGTCTATGGCGCATTATCGAGCATGATGATGACAGTTAAAGCTTTGCCATTGGCGTACAACAAAGACATGCAGGAAGATAAAGAAGGGTTGTTTGACGCTTTAGATACATGGAACGACTGCATGGAAATGGCAGCTCTGTGTTTTGACGGTATTAAAGTGAATGGCGAGCGCACACTAGAAGCGGCGAAACAAGGTTACGCAAACTCGACGGAGTTAGCTGATTACCTAGTGGCGAAAGGCATCCCATTCCGTGAAGCTCACCACATCGTCGGTGTCGCGGTCGTTGGTGCTATTGCTAAAGGTTGTGCGCTAGAAGAGCTGTCTATCGAAGAGTTAAAAGCCTTCTCAGAAGTCATTGAAGCGGATGTGTATGACATTCTGACTATCGATTCGTGTTTGGAAAAGCGTTGTGCTTTGGGGGGTGTTTCGCCTCACCAGGTCGCTTACGCGGTAGAACAAGCGGATAAGCGCCTGAGCCAGCGTGACAGCTCGGCGGTGAAAGTGCGTCCTGCACGTTTGACGGACATTGAAACGTTGGAAGGTATGGTTGCTTACTGGGCGAACCTTGGTGAGAATCTTCCGCGCTCTCGTAATGAGCTCGTGAGAGATATTGGCTCTTTTGCGGTGGCTGAGCATCATGGTGAAGTGACGGGTTGCGCTTCTCTATATGTGTATGACTCAGGGTTGGCAGAAATACGCTCTCTTGGTATCGAAGCGGGCTGGCAAGGCCAAGGGCAGGGCAGTGCGATTGTGAACTATTTGGTTGAGAAAGCGCGCCAGATGGCGATCAAGAAAGTCTTTGTTCTAACGCGAACGCCTGAGTTCTTTATGAAGCAAAGCTTTTTACCTACATCGAAGTCATTACTGCCGGAGAAAGTTCTGAAAGATTGCGATCAGTGCCCACGTCAACATGCATGTGATGAGGTAGCGCTTGAGATCAATTTAATGGAGCAAGTGATCCAAAAAACGCATGTGGCATGAACTGAAGTTGTGGAGTGATTTTATTAGCATTCAATGACATAGTCATTTTCCTGTTTACTTACATCAGTATTCGCTAAAAAAATCGAAAAAATTTGGAACCTTTGAGAGGAAGCCCGGTCTATTAAAGTACCACTGCTTTTTCTTAGAAGAATCTAAGAGAGCCCCAGAACTGACATTGGTTTTGGGGCTTTTTTCTATCTGTCACTTTTCTCTTTTTTATTGGCCTTTTTTTGTCCCTTTCGACGCTGCCAAGGCAAGATGACAAAACGCATCCATAAGTGTAGAAACAACAAAACGTTGAAAGCGAAGCCGGCAAAGATCAAAGCGATCGACTCGATGCTTTGTGGATCATCTTTGAGCGTAAACCACCACACAATCCAACACAGTACAGAAAGTACCGTCAATTGATCCAAGCATCGTTGGCAACGTCCAAGTTTTTTCCAAAACCAATGTTCCTCGCAGCGGCGACAAGTCATAGTGTTTTCCAAACCATTAGTGTTGCTTCAGATTATATATCTAACTAAATGGTGGAAAGCGTTTCTTGTACCGGACTTAGAGCGCTATGACACAACCAAAAATGGAAAGTTAGCTTTGTAAAAGCTTTGTGGCACGTAATTGATGTATGGTGCGCTGTCAGTCTTTAACAGGAAATATAATGATGTCGACAGAGTTGAAACTTGCGCTAAGTATCGCTGGTGGGTTCTTTATGATCGGTGTTGTCGCGATTTGTATGGTCAGTCGCTATGCAATGATGGCAGCGTAAGAGAGATTTCATTGCGCCAAAGTAGTAAAGCAAAGCCTCGTTGATGACGAGGCTTTGCTTTATATTTAGATAGAAGCCCGAAAGCGTTAGCAGCCTGGGCCGCAGTCAAGACAATGTTTCACCATTTCTGGCCCTAAGTGTAGTTTTGAATTCAAATCACGTAGAGCGGTGCGGACGCCTTCTTCAATCACTGGGTGATAGAAGGGCATATCTAACATCTCAGAAATCGTCATCCTATTTTGGTGCGCCCACGCTAAAAGGTGAGCAAGATGCTCTGCATTCGGGCCCATCATTTCTGCACCTAAAAAACGTCCAGTGCCTTGCTCTCCGTAGACATGCAGAATGCCTTTATTACGAAGCATGACGCGCGAACGTCCTTGATTTTCAAACGAGACTTCACCGGTTGCGAAACATCCACATGTGCCTAGACGTGTTTCTAGTTGCTTATATGTTTCTCCAACCATAGCAATTTGAGGGTCGGAGAACACGGCTGAAATTGGTGAACGACGCAGACCCGCACGAATATCTGGGAAACGGCCTGCGTTGTCTCCAGCAATACGGCCTTGGTCAGCGGCTTCGTGCAACAGTGGAATTTGGTTACTTGCATCACCTGCGATGAAGATGCTCTCTACCGAAGTTTGCAATGTATAGTGATCCGCCGTTGGTACGCCACGTTCATCGAGAGCCACATTGGTGTTCTCGATCGCCAGCTTATCGACGTTTGGACGACGACCCGTTGCGGCCAATACGTAATCGACAACGAAAGTTTCTAATTCACCATCATGGTTGATGAATTGGATTTCGACCTTGTCTTCGCCGTCATTGTCTGATGAAGCAATGCGTTTCATGCTTTCGACTTTTACATCTGCATCAAGGTAGAACTCTTCCTTAAAGGCTTTATCTGCATACGCCATCACCTCTGGGTCTGTCAGTGGGCCCACTTGTCCTCCAAGGCCAAAGAGCTTCACGTTCACCCCTAGGCGGTGTAAAGCCTGACCCAATTCAAGGCCGATGACTCCTGGGCCAAATACTGCCACGGACTCTGGTAAGTCATCCCAGTCAAATACATCATCGTTAATCACTAGGCGATCACCCAGTTCATTCCAAGCTGCCGGATATGCTGGACGAGATCCTGTCGCAATAACAATGCGCTGTGCGGTGACCTGAGTATGATCATCTATGATGAGAGTGTGGTCATCGGCAAACTTCGCGTAGCCCGATAGTTTGTCTTCAGCGGGAATATCATCGACACTTTCAAGCACAAAGCCAACAAAACGATCGCGTTCGCGCTTTACACGATCCATCACTTCTCGTCCGTTAATTCGTACTTCACCTTGCGGGTGTATCCCAAATCCAGGTGCTTTTTCGATTTGATGAACACTTTCTGCTGCCGCAATTAACAGCTTAGACGGCATGCATCCGACACGAGCACAGGTTGTTCCGTAGGGACCGCCCTCAATGATTACCACGCTGTTGGTATGAGCTTTTGCTGCTCGATAAGCACCAAGACCAGCCGTCCCGCCACCAATAATCGCTACGTCGACATTAACTTGTTTCATCGTGAACTCTCGCTTTTGTTTTAAGCCAAGCTAGCTACATTGAGCTTGGAGAGTGAATTGGATAGTTGAATCTGGATAAGTAGTCACCTTATTGGCAGATGACTACTTATCTAGACTAGTAGAAGAAGTGGTTTAGGGTTGGCCTCCGAGCCAAAAGGCACCGGAGACCGAGGGTGTAGGCTATGGACAGCTTAGCCTAGATACGCTTCTAGCTCTTCGCTACCGCCGATATGCTTGCCACCGATAAAGACTTGTGGAACAGTCGTGCGACCAGATATAGCTCGTAGACTAACTGTTGTTGCGTCTTTACCCAGAATCACTTCTTCATATTGAAGACCGTGGTCAATCAGATTTTGTTTCGCTTTCATACAGAAAGGGCAGCCTGGTTTAGTGAACACCGTGATGGATTCTTGCGTTTTGTAGTCAGGCGCTATGTAGTTCAGCATCGTATCTGCGTCTGACACCTTGAATGGGTCGCCTGGTTCGTTTGGCTCAATGAACATTTTTTCCACTACGCCATCTTTTACTAGCATGCTGTAACGCCATGAACGTTTGCCAAAGCCGATGTCGTTTTTATCCACTAACATACCCATGCCATCGGTGAATTCACCATTACCATCCGGGATGAAGGTAATGTTTTCTGCTTCTTGGTCTTGTTTCCATGCATTCATCACGAACGTATCATTGACCGAGACACAAATAATCTCATCCACTCCGTGCTCTTTAAATACAGGGAACAATTCGTTGTAACGAGGTAGATGGCTTGATGAACAGGTTGGAGTAAATGCACCCGGTAAGCTAAATACGATAACGGTCTTACCTTTAAATAGCTCATCGGTCGTTACATTCACCCAAGAGTCACCTTGACGAACTGGAAAAGTAACTTGAGGGACTTGTTGACCTTCTTTAGATACAAACATAATGATTTCCTTTAATTATTTTAAACTATGCGTATAGAGCTTAGCGTTTTTCGTCGCTCTGTTTCGTTTTGTTGAGCCCATTATTGTAAAAATCCTTTGATAGCTCTAATCGTTTGGTGTTATGGTTTTGATAGGTATTAGCTATTGTTAAAGAAGCGAAGCGTGAATTATGAATATTCGAGATTTTGAGTACTTAGTTGCACTTGCGGAACATAAGCACTTTCGTAAAGCGGCAGAGGCATGTTTTGTTAGCCAGCCAACATTGAGTGGGCAAATTCGTAAACTAGAGGATGAACTCGGGACCACGCTTTTAGAGCGAAGCAGCCGACGTGTTTTGTTTACCGATTCAGGGTTACAGCTGGTGGAGCAGGCTAAACGCATCTTAAGTGAAGTGAAAACCTTCAGAGATATGGCAAGCGGTCAAAGCGGAGCTATGACTGGACCGATGCATATTGGTTTCATCCCGACGGTTGGGCCTTATCTACTACCCAAAATTCTGCCGCAGATAAAAGAAGCATTTCCTGAGTTGGAACTATTTCTGCACGAAGCTCAAACACATCAATTAGTGCGTCAATTGGAAGAAGGCAAACTAGATTGCTTAGTTTTAGCTTCGGTTGATGAAACTGCGCCATTTAAAGAGATCGAAGTGTATCAAGAGCCATTAAGTGTCGCAGTGCCATGTGACCACGAGTGGGCCTCTCTCGACCATGTTGATATGTTGGAGCTGAATGGTAAAACCGTTTTAGCGTTGGGAGACGGCCACTGTCTGCGAGATCAAGCGTTAGGTTTTTGTTTTGCCGCTGGTGCAAAAGACGATGAGCGTTTTAAAGCCACCAGCTTGGAGACGTTACGCAACATGGTTGCTGCCGGTGCGGGGATTACGTTATTGCCTCAGCTTTCTATCCCTAATGAGAAGCAAAAAGATGGCGTATGCTACGTACCAGCTGTTAACCCAACCCCCTCGCGTAATATCGTGCTCGTATACCGTCCGGGCTCACCATTACGAGCTAGGTTTGAAGCTTTAGCAGCGAAGATTAAAGAGGTGTTGGCTTCTTATCCATCATTGAATGCTGCAGCATAAAAAGCAGAAATAAAAAGGGAGAGCTTGATGCTCTCCCTTGTGCTTTTGTGATTTAGAACAGTTCTTCTGCGCCAGAACCTGAAGAATAAATACTATCTTCTAAACGGTCGCCAGCGTATTCGGTAGGCTCCGTGCCTTTTTCAAAGTATTCGAACATTGATGTGCTATCTACCTTGTGCGTTAGCATACCGCTGTTGCGATCAATACGAACTCGAATAATATCCTCTGGAATATTTTTACTTTGCTCCGGCGTCCCTTCTAGCGCAACACGCATGAAGTCAATCCAAGCAGGCTCTGCGGTTTTCGCACCCGACTCGGCACCAGAAATTTGGCCTTGCCCTAGGTTGCTGTTAACGGTGGTGCGGCCAAGTGCACGTGAGTGATCATCAAAGCCAACCCAAGCTATGGCAACGACACCAGGTCCATAGCCATTGTACCAAGCATCCTTGGAATCATTCGTTGTACCCGTTTTACCCCCGATATCACGACGACCAAGTTTTTGCGCGCGCCAGCCTGTACCATTCCAACCTGTGCCTTCACGCCAGTTACCGCCACCCCAAATGTTGCTGTACATCATCTCACGCATTAAGAATGCATTCTGTTCAGAGATAACTTGCGGTGCATATTGAGGTTCATCATTTTCAAGGGCATTGTCTGTTGCAAGGCCATCAATCGCGACGTCTTGTTCGCCAAATTCATCAGCGTAGCGATTTTCTGGCTGCTCGCTCATTTGCGGACAATCCTTATGACAAACACTCTTTGGATTGGCTTTAAACAGTACTTCACCGAATGCATCTTCCACGCGTTCTACATAGAATGGTTCAACGTAATAACCACCGTTCGCAAACACAGAGTAACCTTGTGCCACTTTCATTGGTGTTAAGCTGCCAGCTCCGAGTGCGATGGTCTCAGAGCGTGGTACTTGGTTAATATCAAAACCGAAACGAGTAAGGTACTGACGTGTCTCCTCGAGGCCAACTTCACGGAGTGTACGCACTGCCATGACGTTTTTTGATTGAGCTAAGCCGAGGCGAAGACGTGTTGGACCACCATAAGTTGGTGGTGAGTTTTTTGGTCGCCAAGCTGAACCAGAACCTGCATCCCACTTGTTAATCGGCGCATCGTTAATCAAAGTGGCTAGAGTCAGTCCTTTGTCAATTGCTGCCGAGTAGATGAAAGGCTTGATACTTGAACCAACCTGACGCACTGACATGGTTGCACGGTTAAACTTGCTGTGAACAAAGTTGAAACCACCAACCAGCGACAATATCGCGCCATTTTCTGGGTTCATCGCAACAAACGCGGTGTTTGCTGTCGGCACTTGGCTCAGTTTCCAGCTCAGTGTTTTGTTGTCATCTTCATCGGTTTCACTTACTTCGCGAACCCAAACTTGTTGACCTGTCGCTAGCACATCATGCGCTGACTTTGGTGTTGAGCCTTGGCGGTTATCGGTAATGTACTTACGCGCCCAGTGCATTCCAGTCCAAGGGATGGTTTGCTCTTCATGGTTCTTAACCCATACTTGCGCGGTCTTATCATCGACTTTCGTCACAACCGCAGGGTAAAGGTCACCATAAGTTGGCTGTTTCTTCAGGTGCTTTTCTATTTGCTCATTGTCCCAGGCCGCTTCCCCTTCTTTCCAAAGCACACTTTCTGCACCACGGTAGCCATGACGTTCATCGTATGACAAGAGGTTATTTACCGCAGACGTATTTGCAGCATCTTGCAGTTTAGAATCCACAGTCATGTAGATATTCAAGCCAGAGGTGTAAGCTTCTTCTTCACCGTATTCTTTTACTGCCCATGCACGAGCCAACTCTGCTACGTAAGGTGCGGAAAGCTCAATCTCAGCGCTATGATAACGCGCCACAATAGGCTCATTGCGTGCTTCGTCATACTGCTCTTGTGTAATGTATTTCTCATCAAGCATTCGCATTAATACAACGTTACGGCGTTTTGTTGCGCGCTCAAGAGAGTAAATTGGGTTCATGGTTGATGGCGCTTTTGGCATACCTGCGAGTGTTGCAATCTCACTTAACGTCAATTCATCAAGGCTCTTGCCAAAATACACTTGAGCGGCAGCACCAAAGCCATATGAGCGGTAACCAAGGAAGATTTTATTGACATAAAGCTCCATGATTTCTTGCTTACTTAAAAGCTGCTCAATATGGATAGCAATAAAAATCTCTTTAATCTTACGCATGATCTTCTTCTCATTAGATAAGAAGAAGTTACGAGCTAGCTGTTGCGTAATCGTACTTGCACCCTGTTTAGCCGAGCCTGAAACCGCAACAACAACAGCTGCACGAGTGATGCCGATAGGGTCGATACCGGGATGCTCGTAGAAACGGCTATCTTCGGTTGCGATGAGCGCGTGAATTAAGTCTTGAGGAATTTCGTCATAAGTAACAGGAATACGACGCTTTTCACCGAACTGTGCGATCAGCTTCCCGTCTTGACTAAACACCTTCATAGGTGTTTGTAATTCAACGTCTTTTAGAGTTGCAACATCTGGCAATTCAGGCTTCACGTACTGATAGAAGCCAAATATTGTGGTGACTCCAAGAATTATGCAAATCAATGTTAAAAATAATAAACGCTTTATGAACTTCACCGGAGAATCCCTGATTGGTTGAGGCTGTGTAACGGCAAACCCTTGTACTCTTAGGTCAAAAATTTAGCACATAAGAGATATTAACTCTTATTTGGATGCTAATAACAACCTTTGCACGAAGAAATTTCGGAGCGAGAGTAAGAGATGGATAAGCTAATCGTTACCGGCATCGATATAGGCCATAACAGCCTCAAAGCCGTAGTACTTAAACCCACAGGCAACAATTACGCTCTGTTGGGTTACAAAGAAATATTACTAAAGGAAGGTATTGTCGCTGAAAATAACACCATAAATCATCAAGAAATTGTAAAGACCCTCAAGCAGATAAAAAAAGAACTGCCTTTTGGCGCTAAAAAAGTTGCGATTTCAGTTCCTGATAACTCGGTAATTAGCAAGAAACTGCAAATAGAACAAAATCTTGAAGAGAGTGAAGTTGAGTTTGCAGTGATACAAGCCTTTTCTCATCAATCGCCATTCCCTGTCGAAGAGCTGAGTTTAGACTTCGTTCGTCTTCGCGCTGAGGGCGGGCAGAGTGGCAGTGATAGCTATCAAGTGTTTGCGACAAGAAAAGATGTGGTAGAAGGCCGAGTCGATGCATTACAAAAGTCCGGACTAAAACCTGTTTTAGTGGACGTGCATTCGCAAAGCCTTGGTCATATCTGGAAGCTCACCGCCGATCGCTTTCCTGACAAAAACAAATACTGCTTACTCGATATTGGCACCTTATCGAGCTCCTTCACCATGTTTACCGAACAAGGTGAACTGTTTCACAAAGAGTTTGCTTACGGCACACGCGGAGCAAACAGCGCTTCTCCAGTCGATTTTCTGTCCGATGATGCTCAGGAGAAAACAGAGCTGTTTAACCGTCAAATCATAGAGCGAGTAAAGCGCCAGATGCAGCTCTATACCTCAATCAATGGCTCACAAAACATCAAGGGTATCTGGTTATCAGGGGAAGGGGCCTCCACTCCCATGCTCGCAGAGGAGTTGTCTCAACAATTGTCGTTAGAGTGTGAATTGCTAAATCCGCTAGGGCTATTTGAGATGAAGGTGTCTAAGCGTAAGCGTCGTGCTGTGGATTGGCAGCATTTCTCAACAGCAGCCGGACTGGCCGTTCGTGGCATTCATTGGCTAGGAGGCGCCCGTGCTTTATCGCATTAATTTACTTCCTTGGCGAGAGAATCAAAGAGAAGAGCACCGACGTCGTTTCATCAGTTTGGTCGCATTAGGCATGTTGGTCGCTGTTGGCATCCAGTGGGGTATTGGAAAGTTTTTTGAGTACCAACAAGATCAACAACAGGATCGGCTCGATTACCTCACTCACTACATTGCCGAACTCGACCAGCGTATTGAAGCAATGAAAATTGCAGAGCAAGAGCATAGCAAAATCCTCGAACGTCTAAAGGTCGTTGAAGGTTTACAAAACGGACGAAACAAAACGACCGAGTTCATGAACTTAATGCCTGCCGTTATCCCTGAAGGTGTATATGTCGACAAGATCAAAATGAATGATCTGGAAATTGAGATCTCTGGGATCTCAGATAGCACTCCAAAACTTGCCACGATGCTGGACAACATGGAGCGCTCGGCCAAGTTGAACGACGTAGAAATGCATTCCATCGTTCACGGCAAAGCCCGTTTTGGGAAAGAGTTTCAAACATTCAAAGTGTCTTTCATGTTCAAAGTAACGGAGAAGAAATTGGAGGCTCAACGTGGTTGATTGGCAGGATCTCGAAATAGATGAAATGGCCGAGTGGCCATTGTTGCCCCAGATTGTAGTAATCGCGCTTCTGATCATGGCGATTCAAGGCTTAGGTTATTGGTTTTACCTTAAACCGAAAGAAGAACAGTTGAATCACTTGATCCAGCAGGAGCAGACACTCAAGGTGGCATTGAAGATCAAAGCGAACAAAGTGGCAGCGTTGCCTCAGCTTCAATCTCAATTGGATGAACTTACCACTCGTTACGAGTTATTACTGCAACAACTGCCTGCGCAAAAAGAGCTGGCTACAATGCTCGCTTCAGTGAATGAGCTTGGCATCGACAATAAGCTGACTTTCACCCGAATCGACTGGGGCGAAAAACAATCAGAGCACTTCCTTTATCGTCTTCCTTTAAACATAGAGTTAACGGGCGACTTTCATGACATCGGCCATTTTTCTCAGGCGATAGCGACGCTACCTCGAATCATCACGTTTAAAGATGTGACTTGGCAACGTGTCAGCCAAGAGAGTGAAACCCTGCACTTTCGGGTGCGCGCTAACACCTATCAGTTTAAGCCGGAGGAGACGAAAAATGACAAGTAAGTCTTTGTTGCTGGTACTGATGGGTTCTCTATTGATGGGTTGCCAGGCGAATGATGAATCATTGACGGATTTTATTCGAGGAGTGGAAACACAGGCGCGTCGAGAGGTCGAGAAGCTTAAGCCCGCAGACAAATATGTTGCAGTCACGTACGCACCGGAAGTACAGCGTGCACCCTTTGAATTACCCAAAGAAGCCACTATCGCGACTCAGCCAGTTGCAAGAAAAGATTGTTGGCAACCGCCCTCAAGAAGGCGAACTGGTAAATTAGAAAAATTCCCATTAAGCCAATTACGTTTGAAAGGTGTCATGGGCATGGATAACACGGTTTCTGGCCTTGTTCAGGCTCCCAATGGCACCGTCTATAAAGTTAAGCCGGGTCAATACCTCGGACGCAATAATGGCAAAGTGACCCATGTCAGCCACTCCTACTTGTTGATTAATGAAACGTTGCCCGACGGCTTAGGATGTTGGCAAAAACGTAAAGTTAAGTTGGCTTTGAGATAGCCCCATTTATTTTTGATATTGAGTAATGAAAATGAGACAAGGATTAACACGTACACCAAGGATACTTACTGGGCTCTTCTCCTTATGGTTGTTTGTATTTTTAGCCCCTTTAGCGGCAGCTGAAGAAGTTTCGTCCAATGCCCTAAAAAGTATCGACTTTCGAACTAATAAAGATAAAGACGCCGTGATTGTCGTCGAATTGGCGTCACCGGCCGCGATTGTAGATATCAAGCGTGTACAGGAAGGGTTAAGTATCGATTTGCTTAACACTTCAGTAAAAGACGAGCAATTGTATCTCCTAGACGTGAAAGACTTTTCGACTGTGGTTGAGAGCGTAGAAGTGTTTCGCGACACCTCGACGACGCGCTTGGTTGCGCACATCAATGAAGAATACATGCATGATTACCGTTTAACGGGGCGTTTTTTGGAAATCAAAGTAGCGAAGATCAAACCCAATGAGAAAGCCCCAGATAAAAGCATTTTAGAAAGAGAAGGTAAGCTTATTTCGATTAACTTCCAAGATATTCCTGTGCGAAACGTCTTGCAGCTTATTGCTGATTACAACCAATTCAATTTGGTTGTCTCCGACTCTGTAGAAGGCAACCTCACGCTTCGTCTTGATGGTGTCCCTTGGCAGCAAGTGCTGGATATTATTTTGCAAGTTAAGGGGTTAGATAAGCGTGTTGATGGCAACGTGATTTTAGTTGCTCCGACTGCTGAGCTGGACTTGCGTGAGAAGCAGCAGTTAGAAAAACAAAAACTTACGGAAGAAATGGGAGAGCTTTCATCTGAAATCATCAAAGTTAATTTTGCTAAAGCATCAGACATTGCGGAGATGATCAATGGTGAAGGAAATATCAGCATGCTGTCAGAGCGCGGCAGTATGACCATTGATGAGCGAACTAACTCGTTATTGATTAGAGAGTTACCTGAAAACATCGAGGTGATTCGAGAAATTATTGAGTCTTTGGATATTCCAGTTAAACAGGTTCAAATTGAGGCGCGTATTGTGACCATCAATGAAGGTAACATGGACGAGTTAGGGATTCGTTGGGGTTTTACGTCTATTAATGGCAGTAATACAGTGGGTGGTTCTATTGAGAACAACCTCGCCACGATCGGTCTCTATAATGGAGAAGGGGGTGATGACGGTGGTGACGGTGGTGACGGTGATGGAGTAGGGATCGATGACTTCCTAAATGTAAACTTAGCTGCAACCAGCCCGAATGCGACCAGCATTGCTTTTCAGGTCGCAAAGTTAGGTTCAGACACCTTGTTGGATCTTGAGCTTTCTGCGCTGCAACAAGAGTCTAAAGCTGAGATTATCTCGAGCCCACGTTTGATCACTACCAATAAGAAACCTGCCTATATCGAACAAGGTACAGAGATTCCTTACCTAGAGTCATCATCAAGTGGTGCAACGACGGTGACGTTCAAAAAGGCGGTATTAAGTTTGAAGGTAACCCCGCAAATCACACCGGATAACCGCTTAGTATTGGATTTAAGTGTCACGCAAGATAGACCAGGACAAGTCGTGAAGACAGGCACTGGTGAAGCTGTTGCGATTGATACTCAACGTATCGGGACGCAAGTGTTAGTGAATAACGGTGAAACGGTCGTTCTTGGTGGTATTTTTCAGCACAGCATTACTAACTCGGTGGACAAAGTGCCTTTGTTGGGCGACCTGCCGCTATTAGGTGCTCTTTTTCGTCGAAGTTATGAGAATGTTGGCAAAAGTGAGCTGTTAATTTTCGTCACGCCTAAGGTGGTGATTCAGTAGTTCTGTCTCGGGAAAAACTGATTAAATCAAAAATAAAGTTGCAATAGTGGCACCATGCTTGGATAATTTCGGGTCTTATCACGAATTATCTGTGAGGAACTGGTGCCACAAGCCTTGTAGAACAGCAGTTTAGCTGTGTTTTCTTGTGGCGATCTTATTGAATCAATGTTGTAAATTACTGCTAAACATGGCTGAGAAACGTAATATTTTCCTTGTTGGCCCAATGGGCGCCGGCAAAAGTACAATTGGTAGACATCTAGCACAGCAACTGCATATGGAGTTTGTTGACTCCGATACAGTGATCGAAGAACGCACTGGTGCAGACATCTCTTGGGTTTTTGATGTAGAAGGTGAAGAAGGCTTCCGCAAGCGTGAAGAAGCGGTACTTGAAGACCTAACACAAGAGCAAGGCATCGTGCTTGCGACTGGCGGTGGCTCTGTTAAGAGCAAAGAAAACCGCAATCGTCTTTCGGCACGTGGTGTTGTTGTTTACTTAGAAACGACGATTGAAAAGCAACTTGCGCGTACAAACCGCGACAAGAAGCGTCCTTTACTTCAAACGGATAACCCTCGCGAAGTACTGGAGCAATTAGCTGAAGAACGTAATCCTTTATATGAAGAAGTAGCGGATTACACTGTTCGCACTGACGATCAAAGTGCAAAAGTGGTAGCCAACCAGATCGTAAAAATGCTAGAAGAGAGATAAGTCTTTATCTTTTTTTTAATTGGAGCAAACCGATGGAACGGATTACGGTCAACCTAGCTGAGCGTAGCTACCCAATCTCTATTGGCGCCGGGTTATTTGAGGACCCGGCGTACCTCTCTCAAGTTCTCTCAAACAAAAATGCAAAACAAAAAGTTGTTGTGATCAGTAATGTCACAGTGGCGCCTTTGTATGCAGACAAAATTTTAAAGCAACTCGAGCAGCTCGGTTGTAGTGCATCCTTGTTAGAATTGCCTGACGGTGAACAGTACAAAAACTTGGATGTATTTAATCAAGTAATGAACTTCTTACTGGAAGGGAGTTATGCTCGTGATGTTGTGATCATCGCGTTAGGTGGTGGTGTTATTGGCGACCTTGTGGGTTTTGCGTCTGCCTGTTACCAGCGTGGGGTCGACTTTATTCAAATACCGACCACATTACTATCCCAAGTGGACTCTTCGGTTGGTGGAAAAACCGCGGTTAACCATCCGTTGGGTAAGAACATGATAGGTGCGTTTTACCAACCTAAAGCCGTGATCATTGATACGAACTGCCTGTCGACGTTGCCTGAACGTGAGTTCGCTGCGGGTATCGCCGAAGTCATTAAGTACGGCATTATTTACGATGCAGATTTTTTTGTATGGTTAGAAGACAATCTTGAGCGCTTGTATGCGTTGGATGAAGAAGCACTAACTTATGCGATCGCACGTTGCTGTGAAATAAAAGCGGAAGTGGTGGCTCAGGATGAGAAAGAATCGGGCATCCGTGCTTTGCTTAACTTAGGTCACACCTTTGGTCATGCGATTGAAGCGGAACTTGGCTATGGCAATTGGCTGCATGGTGAAGCGGTATCTTCCGGCACTGTTATGGCGGCCAAAACGTCGCATCTACGCGGTCTGATCTCGGAAGAGCAATTTGAGCGTATTGTTGCGATTTTGCGTCGTGCAAAACTGCCTGTGCATACTCCAGACAGTATGAATTTCGATGACTTCATCAAGCACATGATGCGAGATAAGAAAGTCCTCTCTGGTCAATTACGATTGGTTTTGCCTACAGGCATTGGCACTGCCGAGGTAATTGCTGATACGACGCAAGACGTACTCAAGCAGGCAATAGACTTCGGTCGCGATATTTAACCTTGTAATGGCGCCTTTGGGCGTCATTCTTGTAGTGTATTAAGGTTATTAGATGAGTGTTGCTCACGTACTGGAATTAGATTCTCAAATCGAGTTGCTTGATAGATTAGGTCTACTGACTAACTTTGGTTCCAATCTCATTGCGATTAATGGTCATGATGGGTACGGGAAATCTTGGTTAGCGCAGCGATACCTTGAAGTGGGTGCCAGTAACAAGAATCAATGTTTGTTACTTTGTCATTCTAATCAAGACGATGTGCAGCATCGCGTCCTTATTTTGAGTCAACTAGTTTCGGACGCATTGTTTAATCAGCAAGAGCCTTTACTTGATAGCCTTGAAAGGCTTTTAGGTGATGAGCCGTGTGACATTGCAATTGTTGTAGATGATGCGCATTTATTGAGTGAGACACTTATCTCTGAGCTTTGGATGCTGGTCTTAGAGGCGCACCATAAGCCAAATTGGACCATCAATGTCTTATTGTTTACACAGTCTGGACGTTTAGAAGGTTTGCTAGCACGTCTCAGTTATGGACAAGAGATAAAGCCTGTTGAGCTTGATATTGATATGTTGTCCGAAGTGGAAGCTCGTCGTTTCTTTGAGTCACTTGTTGCGCGCTACGTCGATGATGAGTCTGAGAAACGGGTTCGAGATGCATTTAAAAAAGTCGACCCAGTACCGGGTGACATCATGGCGTTAGGAGAGATGAAAGTGGAAAAAAGGATCATTATCCGCTCGATTGTCGGTTCACCCCTGAATATTGCGTTGGTGGTATTAGTATTACTGTTGCTTGCTGCTGGTGGCTATTGGTGGATGCTTAGTCAACCAAGTCCTGATGATAAGGCGCAGCAAATTGCTGGCAGTTTAGAGCAAACGGCTATTCCAACTTTTGAAGAGTCAGGAATCAGTGCAGCGCAGTCTTCACTGCAACCTGTAACCGATGGCTCTAGCAGTCTTGATAACTCTGGTGCGATTGATGATTCTGATTCATTACCGCCAGCAGTGACAGAAGAAGTAGCGAGCGTAGGCAGTGATGACAATCAACAAAGAGTGGTGATTGAGTCGAATGTGGTCGATGCATTGCTTGAAGGTAAAGCTGATTCAGCAGACACAAAAGCGATTGATGACGTCGTAGGTATTGAGAAGACAGAAACCGCCGATGAAACTAGCTCTCCTTTGATTAAAGTCGTAAAACCGAATCAAGATATGGCGCAAGCACCTGCTCAGTCAGAAGAGGGTGACGTAAACCAACCTGTTGTGAAGTTTTCATTTGCCCGTGAAGAACTAAAAGCGCTATCGCCAAGAGCTTATACTTTACAACTCGCAGCTATGACCTCAATGGAAGATGTACAATCCTTTCTCAATGAGCATCAACTGAATAATCAAGTGCGAATTTATCCTACCGTTCGTAATGACACCGAGTGGTATATCATCACATATCAAGATTATCCGACAATTCAAATGGCTCGTGATGCCGTCGCAAGCTTGCCAGATTCGGTTAAGTCGGTGAGTCCTTGGGCAAAATCACTCCGTCAGGTTCACCGTGAAATTGAACGAGTGAAATAAACCTGAGCTTCCCTGAAAAATATGTTACATTCCGCAGCCTTAATTTTTGGTCGATAGATAGAGCAGTAGATGAAAAAGCAACGAGCCTTTCTTAAATGGGCAGGAGGAAAATACGGACTGGTTGAAGACATCCAACGTCATTTGCCACCGGCTCGAAAGCTAGTTGAACCTTTTGTTGGTGCGGGCTCAGTGTTTCTGAATACCGATTATGACCATTATCTACTTGCAGATATCAATCCAGATTTGATCAATCTGTACAACCTGCTGAAAGAACGCCCTGAGGAGTATATCTCTGAAGCGAAGCGTTGGTTTGTCGCTGAGAACAACCGCAAAGAAGCCTACCTACACATTCGCGCTGAGTTTAATAAAACCGATGACGTGATGTACCGTTCTTTAGCGTTTTTGTACATGAACCGCTTTGGTTTTAATGGCCTATGCCGTTACAACAAAAAAGGTGGCTTTAATGTACCGTTCGGCTCCTACAAAAAGCCGTATTTCCCTGAGGCGGAATTGGAGTTTTTTGCAGAAAAAGCCAAAAAAGCTACGTTCGTTTGTGAAGGTTATCCTGAAACATTTCGTCGTGCGCGCAAAGGGAGCGTCGTGTATTGCGATCCACCTTATGCGCCGCTTTCAAATACGGCAAATTTCACCTCATACGCAGGTAATGGTTTCACGTTGGACGACCAAGCTGCATTAGCCGACATTGCTGAAAGAACAGCGACTGAACGTGGCATTCCTGTGTTGATTTCTAACCACGACACTACCTTGACACGTCGGTTGTATCACGGTGCGGATCTTAATGTGGTAAAAGTAAAGCGTACCATTAGCCGTAATGGTAATGGTCGTAATAAAGTTGATGAGCTACTTGCGCTTTTTCATGCCCCAGACATGGATAAATCAAGCTCTTAATTCTCACACTATTATATCTAAATAGTGGATCTCCCCACTGGCTTCGGTAGAATTGCGCGCAGATTGTTTGCTCATTACTACTGAGGTCAGGTATGAAAGATTTTCTTATTGCTCCATCCATTTTATCGGCAGATTTTGCTCGTCTCGGTGAAGATGTAGAAAAAGTACTCGCAGCGGGTGCGGATGTGGTGCATTTCGACGTTATGGATAACCACTATGTACCAAACCTGACTTTTGGTGCGCCTGTGTGTAAAGCACTACGCGATTATGGCATCACAGCGCCAATCGATGTTCACCTAATGGTAAAACCCGTTGACCGTATTATTCCTGATTTCGCAAAAGCGGGTGCGTCGATGATTACGTTCCATGTAGAAGCTTCTGATCATGTAGACCGTACACTGCAGTTAATTAAAGAGCACGGCTGTCAGGCTGGTGTGGTACTAAACCCAGCAACGCCACTTGCAAGTCTTGAGTTTATTATGGATAAAGTCGACATGATTCTACTGATGTCGGTAAACCCTGGTTTTGGTGGTCAATCATTCATTCCTCATACACTAGATAAACTGCGTGCCGTTCGTAAGATGATTGACGAGTCTGGCCGTGATATCCGCTTAGAAATCGATGGCGGTGTGAAGGTTGACAACATTCGTGAAATTGCAGAAGCGGGCGCAGACATGTTTGTCGCAGGCTCGGCGATTTTCGGTGAGCCAGATTATAAACAAGTGATCGATCAAATGCGCGCTGAACTGGCTGAAGTTAAATAAGCACCGATAAGCCAACGCAATAACACGCTGATTTTAAAGGCTGCTAGCTTGTTGGCAGCCTTTGTGTTTTCTAGTATTAGAAGAAATTAAATATCCGCTGCGCTGAGCAAATAATCACTTGCCTATTTTACGCCCTTTCTGTACTATTCGTGCTCCTTAAACTCAGTCAATTATCTTTAGTTCCTTGCTTCCTCTGGACGACTGAGCCATTTGTGGAAGCTGAATAATCCGTAAGGAGCAACCAATGCGTCATTACGAAATCGTATTCATGGTGCACCCAGATCAAAGCGAGCAAGTTGCTGGCATGATCGAGCGTTACACTGGTTCAATCACTGAAGCTGGCGGTAAAATCCACCGTCTAGAAGACTGGGGCCGTCGTCAACTGGCTTACCCAATCAACAAGCTTCACAAAGCTCACTACGTTCTTATGAACGTTGAAGCTGACCAAGCTGTAATTGATGAGCTAGAAACTGCTTTCCGTTTCAACGATGCAGTTCTACGTAACATGATCATGCGTACTAAAGCAGCGATCACTGAGCAATCTATCATGCTTAAGCAAAAAGAAGAGCGTGCTCCACGTCGTGAAGAGCGTTCTGAAGCTAAGCCTGAAGCTAAGTCAGAAGCTGCTGAGTAAGTTTTCTTATGGCCAATCGAATGGAGCTGAGCGGCACCATTGCCAAACCGCCCATTCGTAGTAAAAGCCCTGGTGGTATTGAACACTGTCGGTTTTGGCTGGAGCATCGCTCTACTATTATCGAAGCTGACTTACCTCGACAAGTTTATTGTCGTATGCCGGTAGTCGTCAGCGGGCTTGGGTCACAAGCACTAACTCAGAATTTAGTTCAAGGCAGTAACATTAAGGTAAGTGGTTTTGTCACTTATCAAACCGGCCGAAATGGCGTGGGAAAATTAGTGTTACACGCCGACAACATTACTCAAATTTAAGATCAGGAGATAGCCCATGGCTCGTTTCTTCCGTCGTCGTAAATTCTGCCGTTTCACTGCAGAAGGCGTACAAGAGATTGATTACAAAGACGTAGCAACTCTTAAAAACTACATCACTGAAGCTGGTAAAATCGTACCTAGCCGTATCACTGGTACAAGCGCTAAGTACCAGCGTCAACTAGCACGTGCTATCAAGCGTTCACGCTACCTAGCTCTACTACCGTACACTGACAAGCATCAGTAATCGGTTCATTTTATTAAGAAAGAGGATTAAGCAATGCAAGTTATTCTACTTGATAAAATTGGTAACCTAGGTGGTCTTGGCGATACTGCAAACGTTAAATCTGGCTACGCTCGTAACTTCCTTATCCCACAAGGTAAAGCAGTTATGGCAACTAAAGCTAACGTTGAAATGTTTGAAGCTCGTCGTGCTGAACTAGAAGCTAAAGTTGCTGAGCAACTAGCTGCTGCAGAAGCTCGCGCAGAGAAAGTTAACGCTCTAGAAGCTGTAGTTATCGCTTCTAAAGCTGGTGACGAAGGCAAACTATTCGGTTCTATCGGTACTCGTGACATCGCTGATGCTATCACAGCTGCAGGCGTTGAAGTTGCTAAGAGCGAAGTTCGCCTTCCTGAAGGTGCTCTACGTACAACTGGTGAGTTCGAGATCAGCGTTCAACTTCACTCTGAAGTTTTCGCAACTGTGAACCTACAAGTTGTTGCTGCTGAGTAATTCAGTATCAAGACGAAATACTAAAAAGCACCTCCTCGGAGGTGCTTTTTTTATTTCTAAAACTGAGAGAAAAAGGGTTAAAAAGCGAAAAGTAAATTAACGGAAAATACGCTGTCCGCTTTGCTTAAGCCTTCAGGAACTTTATCGTGATACTGACGAGAGTGCGCCAGTTTCAGTGCAATATCTTCAGTAATATCATTGGTTACACTGAGTTCACTATCAGTACGTGTGTTACTTCTACCTGTTACCAACGTAATATCAGCTGCGAAACTTAAATTATCCAACGCATGCCAAGTTGTGTTGATATTTCCTCGAAAAATGCCTTCTCTAACGATATCGGGAAAGACAATATCGTCATCATCTATTTCGTCTAAGTTTGGCTCTTGATAGCGAAAACCAGGGCCTACCTCTACCTCTAAAATGAAGTTCTCAGTGTAGGAGAACTGGTAACCCAAACCACCTGACAACGTATAGTCTTTAAAATAAGCACTGTAGCGAGAATCCACCCCTTTAAAGCTGCCATACAAATATGTCTTAGGGCCTAACTTGTAGTCACTCTGTAGGGAGTAGGTGGATGAGCGTTTGTCTTCTTCACCGTCTTTGTACAAGTTGTAGTACTTCCATTCACCATTAGAACGGTGTCGACCTGACGTATATTCAGCACTCAAACGAGCATTCAGGGAACGAGAGTCCGTGTTACCTGTGTGAGCTTGATAGCCGAACTCCACCTCGGTTTTTAGTGGGTCGGGTACATCAATATTTTGCTCTGGCTGTACTGATTCGTCAGCATACGATGCACTAGCGCACAGTAGGCTAAAGCTAAGTAACCAGTATCGGGACACATCAACCTCGAACGTAATCAAAAAGGAGGGGCATGATACTGATACAGATATTTGGTTGGGTCAATGGTAGGTTAATTTTTATTAGAGCTAGGCGGAAGAACCAGGCTATTACCTGGGTGGTTCACATGATGATTTCTTAACAAGTAATTGTCGCTTCGGGGAAGCATCTCAGTTAGGTTAAGGTTATAATCGTGGGTCAATAGTAGTTATCGAGCAAAGTCATGGCGGAAAACAGAAATCGCAAACCTTCAGACAGTCAGGTCGACGCAATCAAAGTGCCACCTCACTCACTAGAAGCCGAGCAATCAGTAATTGGTGGTCTTTTACTGGATAATGAACGTTGGGACACCGTTGCCGAACGTGTTGTGAGCAGTGATTTCTATAGTCGTCCACACCGCCTGATTTTTGAAGGTGTAAAAACCATTCTTGAAGCGGGTAAACCTCTCGATCTTATTACTTTATCGGAATATCTAGAGCGTCACGAGTTGTTAGAAGATGTAGGCGGTTTTGCTTACCTCGCTGACTTGGCGAAGAATACGCCAAGTGCAGCTAACATCAATGCGTATGCTGATATTGTCGCTGAGCGTGCGATTGTTCGTGGCCTTATTGGTGTCGCGAATGAAATTGCGGACGCGGGCTATGACCCTCAAGGTCGCAGTTCTGAAGATTTAATAGACATGGCGGAGAGTAAAGTTTTTGCTATCGCCGAGTCTCGAACTAGTGAAAACGAAGGACCACAAAACGTCGACAACATCCTCGAAAAGACGTTAGAACGTATCGAGTTGTTGTATAAAACGCCACAAGATGGTGTTACGGGGGTCGATACCGGTTTCACCGATCTCAATAAGAAAACCGCAGGTTTGCAAGGCTCTGATTTGGTGATTGTCGCAGCGCGTCCATCGATGGGTAAAACGACCTTTGCGATGAACTTGTGTGAAAATGCGGCCATGCAACAAGAAAAGCCCGTACTTATTTTCTCGTTAGAGATGCCAGCTGAACAGTTGATGATGCGTATGTTGGCCTCTTTGTCTCGTGTTGACCAAACCAAGATCCGTACGGGTCAGCTAGATGACGAAGATTGGGCGCGTATTTCTTCTACTATGGGTATCCTGATGCAGAAGAAGAATATGTACATTGATGATAGCTCTGGTCTAACTCCGACCGAAGTGCGTTCGCGCGCTCGCCGTATCGCTCGTGAACATGGCGGTCTATCGATGATCATGGTCGACTACCTTCAGTTGATGCGCGTGCCTTCGTTAACCGATAACCGTACTCTTGAGATTGCTGAGATCTCTCGCTCTCTTAAGGCGCTGGCAAAAGAGCTAAATGTGCCTGTTGTGGCACTGTCGCAGCTAAACCGTTCCCTAGAGCAACGTGCGGATAAACGACCAGTAAACTCGGACTTGCGTGAATCCGGTTCCATCGAGCAGGATGCCGACTTGATCATGTTCATCTACCGTGATGAGGTTTATCACCCAGATAGTCCGTACAAAGGTACGGCCGAAATCATTATTGGTAAACAGCGTAATGGTCCTATCGGCTCTGTTCGCCTCACTTTCCAAGGTCAACATTCGCGTTTCGACAACTACGCGGGTCCTGCATTCGATATTGATGATGAGTAATCCCATGAGCTATATGAAAGCGGCCAAGGCGTGCATTGATTTGTCTGCGTTGCAGCACAACTTACAGCGCGTAAAAGCTCAAGCGCCACAAAGTAAAGTGATGGCTGTCGTCAAGGCCAATGGTTATGGTCACGGATTACGTCATGTCGCAAAACATGCTAACCATGCGGATGCGTTTGGTGTGGCTCGTATTGAAGAAGCATTGCAACTGCGCGCTTGTGGAGTAGTAAAGCCGATTCTATTGCTAGAAGGTTTTTACTCTCCTGGTGACTTACCTGTTCTTGTGACGAACAACATCCAAACTGTGGTGCACTGTGAAGAGCAGCTTATCGCCTTGGAGCAAGCAGACCTTGAAACTCCGGTTGTCGTGTGGCTGAAGATTGACAGTGGCATGCACCGCCTTGGGGTTCGTCCTGAACAATATGACGAGTTTGTAACGCGGCTGAAGGAGTGTCCAAATGTAGCGAAACCGTTGCGTTACATGAGCCACTTTGGCTGTGCAGATGAGTTGGATAGCGATATTACCCCACAACAGATTGAGCTGTTTAAATCATTGACTTCTGGTTGCCAAGGGGAACGTTCACTGGCGGCATCTGCGGGGTTATTGGCATGGCCTCAAAGCCATTTAGATTGGGTTCGTCCGGGTATTATCATGTATGGTGTGTCGCCATTCGATGACAAAACGGCGCAAGATCTTGGGTATCAGCCTGTCATGACACTTAAATCCCACCTTATTGCAGTACGTGAAGTGAAGAAGGGTGAAAGTGTTGGCTACGGTGGTATTTGGACCAGTGAGCGAGATACAAAAGTTGGTGTCATTGCTGTAGGGTATGGCGACGGTTACCCAAGAAGTGCTCCAAACGGTACGCCGGTGTGGGTTAATGGCCGTAAAGTACCTATTGCAGGTCGAGTTTCCATGGATATGCTGACGGTCGATTTGGGACCAGACGCAACGGATAAAGTCAGCGACGAAGCGATTCTTTGGGGGAAAGAGCTCCCAGTAGAAGAAGTAGCGGGTCACATTGGTACGATTGCGTATGAACTCGTGACTAAGCTAACGCCTCGCGTCGAGATGGAATACTCCAAATAAACAACGAAAGGCTAACCCAAGGTTAGCCTTTGTTTTATCTACTCACCGTTAATCGTAGCAATAACGCGGCGGCCGCCACCAAAGTCTCGATGCTCACCCAAGTAAATACCTTGCCATGTTCCTAAAGCTAATCGACCATTTTGGATTGGTACCGTCACACTACTGCCAAGCAGTGATGCTTTAATATGTGCCGGCATGTCGTCGTCACCTTCATAGGTGTGCTGATAATAAGGAGCACGCTCTGGCACAAACTTATTGAAGTGCGCTTCCATGTCCATACGCACGGTTGGATCAGCATTCTCATTTAAGGTCAAACTGGCGGAGGTGTGCTGAATAAATAAGTGTAATAAACCTACTGAAAGTTCGTTTATTTGTGGTAATTGTTGTTCAATTTCATCAGTTATCAGGTGAAAACCGCGGCTTCTCGCTTTTAATTGCAGTGTTTTTTGTGCCCACATATGTGTTCCTTTGGAAATTTATAAATTGGCGTCTATCCTATTCCAATTAGAGCCTGTCATTAGTAAATGATATGATTCTTGTCATCGTAAATGAATTGTTCAATTTCAGGGCAGGGAACGTGACCTAACTCAATGTGAGTGTAAAAGCTCTCGGTCATAATTGGCGCCTGAAAAAAAATTACAAAGACTTGTTTTGTGGCAATTTGCCCAAACATCTAATTTATATTCTATTTGCTAAATCGGGGATTCCACAGTTTTCGCTAGACTGTAAGGAATGGAACCTACTGTAACATCGGGATAAAGACCATGTTGAAAAATATCAATCCAACGCAAACACAAGCTTGGAAAGCGCTAACGGCGCATTTCGAATCTGCACAAGATATGGATCTTAAAGAGCTGTTTGCTCAAGACGCAGCGCGTTTCGACAAATACTCTGCACGTTTCGGCTCAGACATCCTAGTCGATTACTCAAAGAACCTCATCAATGAGGAAACTCTGAAGCACCTGTTTGCTCTTGCGAAAGAGACCGAGCTGAAATCTGCAATTGAAGCGATGTTCAGTGGTGAAGCGATCAACCAAACAGAAGGTCGCGCTGTTCTTCACACTGCACTACGTAACCGCGCTAATACTCCAGTTATGGTAGATGGCGAAGACGTAATGCCAGCAGTGAACGCGGTTCTAGAAAAAATGAAATCATTCACTGAGCGCGTTATCGGCGGTGAATGGAAAGGTTACACAGGCAAAGCAATTACCGATATTGTGAACATCGGTATCGGCGGTTCTGACCTTGGCCCTTACATGGTGACGGAAGCTCTAGCGCCATACAAAAATCATCTAAACCTTCACTTCGTATCTAACGTTGATGGTACACACATCGTTGAAACGTTGAAGAAAGTTAACCCAGAAACGACGTTATTCTTGATCGCGTCTAAGACGTTTACAACACAAGAAACCATGACTAACGCGCACACTGCTCGTGATTGGTTCCTAGAATCGGCGGGTGATCAGGCTCATGTGGCTAAGCACTTTGCTGCGCTTTCAACAAACGCGACAGCCGTGTCTGAATTTGGTATCGATACAGCGAACATGTTTGAATTCTGGGACTGGGTTGGTGGCCGTTACTCACTATGGTCTGCGATCGGTCTATCAATTGCACTAGCAGTAGGTTTCGACAACTTTGTTGAGTTGCTTGATGGTGCTCACGAGATGGACAAGCACTTCGTATCAACAGATCTAGAAAGCAATATTCCAGTGATTCTTGCTTTGATTGGTATTTGGTACAACAACTTCCACGGTGCGGAGTCAGAAGCTATCCTACCTTACGATCAATACATGCACCGTTTTGCAGCATATTTCCAGCAAGGCAACATGGAATCAAACGGTAAATACGTTGACCGTGACGGCAATGCTGTAACTTACCAAACTGGCCCAATCATTTGGGGTGAACCAGGTACCAACGGTCAGCACGCGTTCTACCAGCTAATTCACCAAGGTACTAAGCTTATCCCATGTGACTTCATTGCACCTGCAATTAGCCACAACCCAGCTAGCGATCATCACCAAAAACTGATGTCTAACTTCTTCGCGCAAACTGAAGCTCTTGCGTTTGGTAAAAATGAAGAAACCGTGAAAGAAGAGTTGGTGAAAGTAGGTAAGAATGCTGAAGAAGTGGCAGCGATTGCGCCATTCAAAGTGTTTGAAGGTAACCGTCCAACAAACTCTATTCTAGTGAAGCAAATCACGCCTCGTACGCTAGGTAACTTGATCGCAATGTACGAACACAAAATTTTCGTACAAGGTGTTATCTGGAATATCTTCAGCTTTGACCAGTGGGGCGTGGAGCTAGGTAAACAACTGGCTAACCAAATCCTACCTGAGCTTGCAGACGAGTCTCAAATCAGCTCGCATGACAGCTCAACAAACGGTCTAATCAACGCATTTAAAGCGTTCAAAGCTTAATGTTTGAATAGATAAAGAAAAGGTCAGCAAATGCTGACCTTTTTATTGCCTGAGGCAAAAACAAAATAGGTTGGCCAGTGCCAACCTATTTTTTCTCTTTTATTCGAAGCAAATTTCGATAAAGGCATTTCCCCATTGGGAAGAGAAAGGCATGATAATAATTGAGCCTTCACACTTGTGGCGAATCGTATGACCTCGGCCCGAAACCACAACCGGTGTTGCCATATCAAAGTCAAAACCACTTTCCGCCAGAATGCGTTTCGCACCACCAGTAACCATGTTGGTGATCTCACCCACCATATCGGTCACTTCTTCATTGAGCCCATTTGGACGTTCACCAAGCATGTTCTGCATGATTTCTAGGGCGAGTGCTTCATCAAAGGTGATCGACATTGAACCACGAGTTTGTGGGCCTACCATACCAATCAGACCAGAAACGTCACCTCGTGCGATCTCATCTTTTTTGATTCGCGGTTTTTGTGGCTTCAGCTCAAGAGAAGCCATAGTTTTTAGCACGTTCATTAAAGAAGCTAAAAACGGGTTTACAAATTCAGCGCGCATAACGTTCTTCTATACTTTTTCTTTCGTCTCGGAGGAACAGGCCTGGCATTCACCATGAGTTTCAATAACTTGGTTGGTCAGTTTGAATCCATGCTTCTCGGCGTTTTCGGCTAACAAGGATATCAGCGTCTCATCTTCGAGTTCAACGACATCACCACATTTATCGCAAATTAGTAATTGGAAAAAGTGCTGCTGAGTATTGAAAGAACAACAAGTAATAAAGCTATTTGTCGATTCCACTCGGTGGATGAAGCCTTGCTCTAGGAGAAAATCTAATGCTCGATAAACAGTGGGCGGCTTAGCCTGAGGCTCACTCTCTTTTAGTTGCTCCAATAGCTCATACGCACTTGAGGCGCGGCGATTAGAACAAATGAGTTCAAATACGCGTCGGCGTTGCGGAGTCAGTCGTACTCCACGCTCTGCGCAGATACTTTCAATTTGTTCAATGATTGTTGGGTTCAAACCTTTCACCATAACTATCGGACGTGCTCTATGATAAATCATTTCTATACGAAGTTCGTTTAGAAATGCTTCATTTTACCCACTATCAGAACGAAAATCATGAATTAAAGCAAGTCGGTGGTGGTGTGAAGGCGGAATAATCATCACAGAATGAATCAACGAATGACAGATTCGTATTACTTCTGCGTATTCCTAAGCACTTGGCTAGTCAGCCAACCAAATCATTCTCGCTGAAACTAGCACCCAGAGGTGCTTGGGTATACAATACCCGACTTATTTTTTGAGCGTACCGCTGCGCTCGACCTTGGCAACATAAAAACGGGTGTTTATATCATGACTCATTCTTGCAGGCTCTCCGTAGCACCAATGTTAGATTGGACTGATCGTCATTGTCGCTACTTCCATCGCTTAATGACCAAAGAAACCCTGCTGTACACTGAAATGGTGACGACAGGTGCGATCATTCATGGAAAAGGAGATTTCCTGGCTTATAACGAAGAAGAGCATCCGTTAGCCCTTCAACTTGGTGGTTCAAACCCAGCAGATTTGGCTACGTGTGCCAAGCTAGCGCAAGAGCGTGGCTACGATGAGATTAACCTAAATGTGGGGTGTCCATCTGACCGCGTACAAAACGGTCGATTTGGTGCTTGCCTAATGGCTGAACCGCAGTTAGTTGCGGATTGTGTCGCAGCAATGAAAGACGTGGTCGATATCCCTGTAACAGTCAAGACTCGCATTGGTATTGATGATCAAGATTCTTACGAGTTCTTAACGGATTTCGTTTCTATTGTTTCAGAAAAGGGTGGCTGTGAGCAGTTCACTATCCATGCTCGTAAAGCTTGGTTAAGTGGTTTAAGCCCAAAAGAAAACCGTGAGATCCCACCATTGGATTACCCACGCGCTTACCAATTGAAGCAAGACTTCTCACACCTAACGATTGCGATTAACGGTGGCGTGAAGTCATTAGAAGAAGCAAAAGCACATCTTCAGCATCTTGACGGTGTGATGATTGGTCGTGAAGCATACCAAAGCCCATATCTACTGGCATCGGTAGACCAAGAGTTGTTTGGCTCTAACGCTCCAGTGAAGAAACGCAGCGAAATTGTTGAAGAGATGTACCCATACATTGAAGCGCAATTAGCGAAAGGTGCGTACCTTGGTCACATTACCCGTCACATGTTAGGTTTGTTCCAAAGCATGCCCGGTGCTCGTCAATGGCGTCGTCATATCAGTGAAAATGCGCACAAACCAGGTTCTGGTCTAGAAGTATTGCAAGACGCGCTAGCTAAGATTCCAAAAGAATTGAATGTGTAAAATTCGCCAGTGAATGGCTAAAATTACCAACTAAAGAATGATAAAGCCAGAGTGCAGAAATGCCTCTGGTTTTGTTTTTTTATTAAAAATCATAATCTTAAATTCTTCTCTATAAGTTGGTATGGAAACTGCTCTGTTTATTGAAAACAAATGGAGAAGTGATTATGTTGGAGCTAATCTTTATTTTAGTCTTTGCGGCGACCTTGTTGGTTACGGGTATCACAATGATGACCGTATTCGCAGCAACTGGTATTGCGTTAGTTGTGATGTTTTTACTGGGAATGGTTGGAGCGGTACTCAAACTATTACCATGGTTAATCGTGATTGCATTGGGTATTTGGTTCTTCAAGAATTACGTCGCTCAGCCCCGCTATAAATAATGAGTAACATCATTTAGTTGATGGAGAGGCGTGAGAATATGGTATATTTCCTCCCACGTCCTCTACGTGAATATCAGCTATCTCGGAGTAAATACTACATGACAAATAAAGCGAACATCGCTTTAACGGCATTATCGTTGGCAGTATCTTTTCCTGTTTTTGCAGAGTACTCTGTATCGACAAAAGTCGGCGCAGAGGTATGGGCTGCCGACACTAAAGTTAATGAAGTGAGACGAGATAGCAGTACCGCAGGCACTTTTTACGCGGCGATTGAACATGATGTTAAATACGTCCCTAATGCGCGCCTTCGTTACTCAAGTGTTGATGCGGATTACATGGGGTTCGATAAGCTCGATTTAACCTTGTATTACCACGTTCTAGAGCATGATTTATTGCACTTTGATGCGGGTCTCACGTTCAGTAATTTAAGTGACACTAAATACATTGATGCTGGCTCAAGCAGGCGTGTAGAAGAATTTGATGAGCTGATTTGGGCTTGGTATGGTTACGCAGAAATTCAAGTTCCGGATACAAACTTTGATGTGATTGGTGAGATAAACTTTGGTGACAACAAAGGCATCAAAAGCACCGATTTCATGGCAGGTGTTCAATACAATGTACCGCTCGAAAAAGCTCGACTGGCTTTTCGTGGAGGTTACCGTGTGATTGATTTAGAGTCCGATAAATTCATGTCGGATCTAGGGAAAGAGTTTATTTTTGCTAACGGCTTCTTTGTGAGTGCGGAATACGCGTTCTAAACTCAGCCATATTAGATATTCGATTTACTTAAAACGTCGCTTTATAAGCGGCGTTTTTTTATATCACTTCATTATATCCAATCGAAATTTCTCCCTATTTGGCTGACTTAGACCATGCTTACCTAGGAGCAATGTGAAAGTTAAAGCAGGGATAGCGATGACAATAAATGAACTAAGACATCTATTCCGTGAAAATCAGCTTATCGAAGCGATTATTGAGCCTGCAATCCAAGAGGGTGGTTGGGTTGTAGAGTTCAGACATGCGCGCGGTGGTTTTGTTTTTCTAACGGACAGTCACGGCGAAGAATGTCTTTATGAAGATTTGGATACTGCGTCAAAATCGGCAATGGCAGTAGGCTTTCAACAAGTCCGCATTGAAGATCGATGAGCAAAAAGTAAGCCGTTCTTACTTCCAAAAAGTTATAAAACATTCACTTCTATTCTTTCTTGTTATTAAGGAGAGTGGGTACTCTATCGTCACGCAATGAATAGGGATGTCGTGATAATGTCTTTTCAAAAGAATGAGTATTCTCACAAGAATGTGTCTGAAGATAATAATGGGCAAGGAGGAAATCCTCCAATCGCAAGCCCTCTGAATGACCAACAAATTAGCTCACTCCAACAAACTGTCTCTGAGTTGTCTTCACAGCAACTTGCTTGGGTCAGTGGGTATTTTTGGGGATTAGCTCAAAATCAACCAAACACAGCGGTAACGCCAATTGCACAAGCAACGGCAGCCGTATCAGCGAAGCCAGCAGGTAAGTTGAGTATTATTTTTGCTTCCCAAACGGGCAATGCTAAAGGTGTTGCTGAAGCTCTGGAGCAGGAAGCAAAAGCAGAAGGAATTGCAGTCGAACTTTTTGATGCAAGCGATTACAAAGGTAAAAACTTAGCCAAAGAAACGCATGTCATTATTGTGGCATCGACTAACGGCGAAGGCGAAGCGCCAGACAATGCCATTGAGCTACATGAGTTTTTGCAATCGAAGAAGGCCCCTAAGCTGCCAAACCTGCAATATGGTGTTATTGCATTGGGAGATTCTAGCTACGAATTCTTCTGTCAGACCGGTAAAGACTTCGACACTTACCTATCAAAGCTAGGCGCGACTCCATTTATCGAGCGTCTTGATTGTGATGTGGATTATGAGGCTCCTGCAACTGAATGGCGTAAGAATGCGTTAGACAAGGTAAAAGATACACTGTCTTCTGGCTCTGAAGCGGATGTGGTTCAACTTCCTGTGGGTCAAGCTGCGACTGCGCACTCTCCTTACAATAAACAGAATCCGTACACTGCGACGTTACTGACCAGTCAAAAAATCACGGGCCGTGACTCTGGAAAAGACGTCCGTCATATAGAAATCGACTTAGAAGGCTCGGGTTTAACGTATCAGCCAGGTGATGCACTAGGTGTGTGGTTTGAAAATAGCTCGGAACTTGCAAACGCCATTCTTGGTAAGGTCGGTTTGTCTGGGGTTGAGACTGTTGACGTTGATGGTGAAAGCTTGTCAATCCACAGTGCTCTTGTGAGTAAATATGAAATCACAACATCTAACCCACAGCTCATCACAAAGTTTGCCGAGTTATCCGGTAGCAAGAAGCTACAAAAGTTAGTTGAAGATAAAGATAAGCTTCGCGAGTACTCTGCAAATACTCAAATCGTTGATGTACTGGCAGAAAAGAAAACCAAGTTAACCGCAGATGAATTGATTGGTTTGCTTCGTCGTCTTACTCCACGCCTTTACTCTATTGCATCAAGCCAAGAAGAGGTCGATGAAGAAGTACACCTAACGGTTGCTTTGGTTGAGTACGAACAAAACGACGAAAAACGATATGGTGGTGCGTCTAGTTTCTTAGCACAGCGTCTCGAAGAGGGAGATGAAGTTAAAGTATTTGTTGAGCATAACAACAACTTTAAACTGCCGGAAGATGATAGTACTCCAATTATCATGGTTGGTCCTGGCACAGGGATCGCACCATTCCGTAGCTTTATTCAGGAACGTGAAAACCGCGATGCTGAAGGCAAAAACTGGTTGTTCTTTGGTGATCGCACGTTCACTCAAGACTTCTTGTACCAAGTGGAATGGCAAAAGTATCTCAAGTCAGGAGTACTAAGCCGATTGGATGTTGCCTTTAGTCGTGACCAAGTAGAAAAGGTTTACGTACAACATCGCATCTTAGAAAACGCAGCTCAAGTGTGGCAGTGGATCCAAGAAGGCGCTTATATCTATGTCTGCGGTGATGCAACGCGTATGGCAAAAGATGTGCACGACGCATTGGTTATCGTTGCTGAACAAGAAGGCAAGATGCCGCGTGACGATGCAGAACAATTTATTAATGACCTACGTAAAGCGAAACGTTATCAGAGGGATGTGTACTAATGACTTTTTCTACGGACAATAATAAGCAGGTTGTATTAGGTGAAGAGTTAGGGCCGCTATCTGATAACGAGCGCCTGAAGCGAGAAAGCAACTTATTACGTGGCACTATTGAGCAAGATTTACAGGACCGTATTACTGGTGGCTTTACTGCCGACAACTTCCAGTTAATTCGTTTCCACGGTATGTATCAACAAGACGATCGTGATATCCGTAATGAACGCACAAAGCAAAAACTGGAACCATTACATAATGTGATGCTTCGTGCTCGTATGCCTGGAGGCATCATCACGCCAACGCAATGGTTAGCGATCGACAAGTTCGCAACGGAGCACTCTTTATATGGAAGTATTCGTCTGACGACTCGCCAAACGTTCCAGTTTCATGGGGTATTAAAACCGAATATTAAGTTGATGCATCAAACGCTCAACAGTATTGGCATTGATTCGATTGCAACCGCGGGTGATGTAAACCGTAACGTGTTGTGTACCACTAACCCAGTGGAGTCAGAGTTACACCAAGAAGCTTACGAATGGGCGAAGAAGATCAGTGAGCATCTATTACCAAAGACGCGCGCTTATGCAGAGATTTGGCTAGACGGTGAAAAAGTAGAAAGCACGGAAGAAGACGAACCGATTCTAGGCAAGAACTACTTACCACGTAAGTTTAAAACTACAGTGGTTATCCCACCGCAAAATGACGTAGATGTACACGCTAACGATCTCAACTTCGTAGCGATTGCAGATAACGGTAAGCTGGTAGGCTTTAACGTCCTGGTCGGCGGCGGCTTAGCGATGACGCATGGCGATATATCAACTTATCCGCGCCGCGCTGACGACTTTGGCTTTATTCCGCTGGACAAGACACTTGATGTTGCCGCAGCTGTAGTAACAACTCAGCGCGACTGGGGTAACCGTTCAAACCGTAAGAACGCAAAAACCAAATACACATTGGATCGTGTCGGTAGCGATGTCTTTAAAGCGGAAGTCGAGAAACGTGCTGGTGTTAAGTTTGAGCAAAGCCGTCCATATGAATTCACAGAACGTGGTGACCGTATTGGCTGGGTAGAAGGAATTGATGGTAAATATCATTTAGCGCTTTTCATCGAAAACGGTCGCTTATTAGACTTTCCAGGTAAACCACTTAAGACGGGTGTTGCTGAAATTGCCAAAATCCACAAAGGCGATTTCCGCATGACAGCAAACCAAAACCTAATTGTTGCGGGTGTACCTAAAAACGAAAAAGCGAAGATTGAAAAGATCGCTCGTGAACATGGCTTAATGGACGACGGCGTAAGTGAACAGCGTAAGAACTCAATGGCTTGTGTTGCTTTTCCAACTTGTCCGCTAGCGATGGCAGAAGCTGAGCGTTTCCTTCCTCAGTTTGTTACTGATGTGGAGGGGATTCTGGAGAAGCACAACCTACCAGAAAATGACAACATCATTTTGCGTGTAACTGGGTGTCCAAATGGTTGTGGTCGCGCAATGTTGGCTGAAATTGGTCTAGTTGGCAAAGCGCCGGGTCGTTACAACTTGCACCTAGGTGGTAACCGTGCCGGTACTCGAGTACCAAAAATGTATAAAGAGAACATCACGGATAAGCAAATCTTAGAAGAGATTGATCTGCTGGTGGCTCGATGGTCGAAAGAGCGTGAAGAAGGCGAAGCCTTTGGCGATTTCACTATTCGTGCTGGCATTATCCAAGAAGTGCTCGTATCAAAGAGGGACTTTCATGCTTGATTCTGTAGCATCCAAGCTGGAGCTCACAGAGTTACTGACATTAACAAAGACGGAGCAAATCCTCCGTCTTGCTCAAATTAATGTCGAGCTCGAAAAGCTTTCAGCACAAGAGAGAGTAGCGTGGGCTTTAGATAATCTAGAAGGCGAGTTCGCGGTTTCTTCTAGTTTTGGTATTCAAGCCGCGGTTATGCTTCATTTAGTTACTCGCGCCAAAGCGGACATCCCCGTCATTCTAACCGATACTGGTTACCTGTTTGCTGAGACGTACCGATTTATCGATGAGCTGACAGATGCTCTCAACCTAAATTTAAAAGTTTATCGAGCCAAAGAAAGTGCGAATTGGCAAGAAGCTCAATATGGAAAATTATGGGAGCAGGGCGTAGAGGGAATTGAAAAATACAACAAGCTCAATAAAGTTGAGCCGATGCGTCGAGCGTTAAAAGAGCTTAGTGTTGGAACGTGGTTCTCTGGACTGCGTCGAGAGCAAAGTAAATCTCGTGCAGGTTTACCGATTCTATCAATTCAGAACGGTGTGTTTAAATTTCTACCAGTAATTGATTGGACTAATAAAGATGTTCATTACTACTTAGAACAACACGGCCTTAAATACCATCCATTGTGGGATGAAGGTTACCTTTCAGTTGGTGATACACATACCACTCGTAAATGGGAGCCGGGAATGTCAGAGGAAGAAACTCGATTCTTTGGCTTAAAGCGAGAATGTGGCCTACACGAAGATGATGGCTCTGAACAAGATGGGTCTGGCATATAGCCATAATGCTCTTTAAATAGAGTTTAGGTTAAGTTTAATAAAGATAGCTGCAATAAAGCAGCTTTCTTTATTTATGGTACTTGAAAAACACGCCTCAAAGAACAACTCTGTGGATAAGTTGTGTGAGAGTTTGGGGTAAAGTTGAATAAATAAAGGTTTGATCGAAAACTCATCGTTTAACCATTATTTTTGCAATTTTTGAAAAATAACACTTGCCAATGTGAGCGCGATCTCTATAATGCCTCCTCGTCGACAGGGCAAGGCCTCACAAGGGTTTAAGCGAAGTTGATAAGGCTGAAAAGAAAAACGAAATAATTTGAAGAAAGTGTTTGACACAATAAATTATATCGCTAGAATGGCCGCCTCTTCCGAAGTGATGTCAATCACAAAGAAGAGTTGCTCTTTAACAATATAGACCTATCAATCTGTGTGGGCACTCGTTGATGATAATCCAATTCGATACTTCGGTATCAAATTAGGTTTCAATGAAACGAAGTGACCATTGAATCTTCGGATTCAGCACAGTCAATTCAAACATTACTTTATGTAATGTTCAGTATTCATTGAGCCGAACAAAATCTTAAATTGAA